>JBEDCT010000072.1:0-17936 GCA_041176665.1 Bacteroidota bacterium
TAGCTTCGAGCCTTCAAATCCATTGCTGTCAGGACGTTTCAACTTAAAAAAACTAGAAAATGTTTGTGAGATTAAATCCGGCTGAGCCACTCGTGCGACACCAACAAAGGCAAAACAGCCCAAGATAATTACGAGTAGGTAACTATTCATTTGGGTATTCCTTTCGATTAGTTCGAATGAGGTGAGCAAGGCATATATCATCAAAGACAAAATTAATTCAAAAATGTATGGGGTGGACATTTTAATTATTACTTACTTTTGCATTCAAATAAGGTAAATTATGAAAACAGATTTATTTACACATCCTGATTACTACGGAATGGATGACCTTCTTTCTGAGGAGCACAAATTAGTTCGTGATGCCGCAAGAGCTTGGGTTAAAAAAGAAGTTTCGCCAATTATCGATGAGCATTACGAAAATGCGACGTTTCCTATGCACATTTTGAAAGGCTTGGGAGAAATCGGTGCTTTTGGTCCATATATCCCTGAGGAATATGGTGGTCCTGGATTAGATCATATTTCCTATGGTTTAATTATGCAGGAATTAGAGCGTTGTGATTCAGGTTTGCGTTCAACAGCATCCGTACAATCCTCATTGGTCATGTACCCAATTTGGAAATATGGTTCAGAAGAACACAAACAAAAATATTTACCAAAACTTTCTACAGGGGAAATGATGGGCTGTTTCGGCTTAACTGAGCCTGATTACGGTTCAAATCCTGGTGGAATGATTACCAACTTCAAAGATGCTGGTGACCACGTTATCTTGAATGGTGCTAAAATGTGGATTTCTAATGCACCATTCGCAGACATCGCTGTTGTTTGGGCAAAAGATGAAACAGGTAGAATCCATGGAATTATCGTAGAGCGCGGAATGGAAGGATTTTCTACTCCAGAAATGCACGGAAAATTATCCTTACGAGCTTCTGCTACGGGAGAGCTTATTTTCGACAACGTGAAAGTTCCTAAATCAAATATACTTCCGGGCAGATCAGGACTCGGAGCTCCATTGAGTTGTTTAGATTCAGCGCGATTTGGTATTGCTTGGGGAGCACTTGGTGCAGCAATGGATTGTTATGATCAAGCATTACGCTATTCGAAAGAACGCACGCAATTTAATGTTCCAATCGGGGCATTCCAATTGATCCAGAAAAAACTAGCAGAAATGATTACGGAAATCACGAAAGCCCAATTATTGACATTCCGTTTAGGACAATTGCGTAACGAAGGTCGTGCAACCACTGCACAGATTTCTATGGCGAAACGCAACAATGTTGAAATCGCATTGAACATCGCTCGTGAGGCACGTCAAATTCATGGAGGAATGGGAATTACAAGCGAATACTCAATGATGCGTCACATGGCAAATCTAGAGTCTGTTGTAACATACGAAGGAACACACGATATTCATTTATTAATTACCGGAATGGATGTAACAGGTATTCCAGCCTTCACACGTGAAATGCCAGACTTACACTAATTACAGTTCCTCGGAATCGAGTTCAACATTCACATCTCCTCGGAGAAAACGAATGCGATTTCTTGCTTCTGTAGAGAATAGACTTCCTTTAAAATCTATCATTAAGCGCTTGTAATATTCAAGCGCTTTTTCTTTGTTTAGAAATTGGTTTTCTTCGATGTCTGCTAAACGGAAAAGTGCGTCGTCGCCAAGAATGTCGTCGGAATGGAATTTCAATAAATCGGTATAATAATCGCTCGCGGCAGACCATTTTCCTTGCTGTTCCATTGCCTTCCCTTTTCGAAACAAAATTTCATCTGCTAATGAGTGCATCGGGAAATTGATTTGAATGCTGTCAAATAAGACAAAAGCAGAATCATACCGATGTTGTTCAATAAGTCGCTCTGCAGTAGCAAACCATAACATCACTTGATAATTACTGTCCAAACCATAATTATCCGTAATCATCACGGATAATTGAAGCGCATCGTTAGCGATCATTTTTGAAGTGGATTCTTTTAGAACATTTAATTGTCCTTGTGCAAAATCAAATTCTCCGTCAAAATAAAAAACGCGTGCATTCTTAAATTTAGCTTCATTACCGATTTGCTCAAACTTGAAATCATTGTCCACCTGCATGTATAAAAGCGACGCTTCCCAAATGTCGCCTCCCAAAACCTGCACATCGGCTAACTTCATTTTTACCTGTGCTCTTTGCATGTCCGTCAACCCCGGAGTTGCCAATAAATTATTCAGTAATTCAATTGACTCAAGAACTTGCTCTCCATAAAACGCTTTAATATGCGCCAATTCCAGCATAATTTGAAAAGTAAACCTCGATTTTCCTAGTCGTGTTAACGCGTCGTTATAATCTTGAATAGTTGCGGTGATCTCTGCAGATGTATAAGAACGGTTTGTCGTGATTTCAATAAAACGTGTGTTCAATAACGACTTTTGTGCTTCAAAATACAAGGGCTGACTAGAACCAAGGGAAATGACATAATCAAAACATTTCCGAGCGATTTCATATGACTTATTTTCCACACAAATTAAACCCAGTTCAAAAACGCGTGTTCCATCACCCTGAACTCTTTTATCCAATGCTTGTGCTTGAACGAATGCACCATTAAAATTTTGATTTTGGACAAATAGCCAAATCAACATTTCCGAATATATCAGTGGGGCATTTGGTTTTTGAGTCTTCGTAATTAACAATTCTTTTAGTGACATGAAATCAGCCCCTTCGCTATTACTTAAGTCGACACGGCTATTTATTGCCAACTGTATCGATTCTTTCATGTTCGGTTGAAGTTCGAGGTATTCGATGTATTCCCTCATCATTTCCGCCTTGTTTCCAGTTAATGAATAATAATCCGCATACTGAAAATGAAAGGGATAACTCGGTGCTAATTTCCGGCCTTTATCCAAACACGTTTTCGCTATATCAAATTTACCTCTTGCCACAAAAGCCTGATACATTTGAATGGTTAAACCAGGATTACTATTTACCTCATCGAGCAGTTCTTCATAAATTTTACGCGATTTTGTTTCTTCATTTATCTCCTCATAAAACTGCGCAAATGTCACCCGTAAATCCAAATCTCCACGATTTAAGTTGACTTGTTTTTTTAAAATCTTTTCTGCTGTCTTCGTGTCTTTTATCTCAATCAAACACTCATAATAGCGGGTAAAAACAACTTTGGATGGATCGTTGACGTAAATCTTTTCATAGTAAGTTGTTGCTTTTTCGAATTCACCATTCGTATAATAATATTGAGCCAATTGTATATCTGTCTCCGTTTGACCAAAAACGCTGTTCACTAAGAAAAAAAACAAGAAAAGGAGGGTGATTTTCATCAATGATTCAAGTTGTGTTTTCTAACTAAGTCTAAGGATAGCTGATTCAATTCCGGATGTAATTCTCGATAGGTCGCCATCGTTTCATTCTTCAGTCTGAGGTACTCATCCAATAATATTTGGAGTTGATTCAGTTTGTTTTTTTCGAACAAAATATATGATTCGTACTTGTCTCGGCTTCCAGACCCATTTTCAATATCAGACCGTAAGGCCTTCAGTGTTTTTTGTTCTTCACGGATGGCTTGTTTTAATTGACTGTTTTGTTTACCTAATGGCTTGAGACTTCTTCTCATCATTTTATAGGCGTCCATTTTTTTTCCTAAAACCAAATTAATCGTGTCTAGAACCAAATAGTTTTTTATGCGAATTTCAACGGCATTTGTCGCTATCTTAAGTGCGGTAAGTGTATCAATCTCATTTACTGTTCGTTCATTTTCGATCAGTAAAATTCGTTTCTCCAATGTAGAGATTCGTTTCAATTGTTCGTCCTTTTTTAAATCTGAACAAGAGAAGAAAAGAATGCTACATGTAAGAAATAGGAATACGGAAGGTTTCATGCACATTGAAGGTAAAAATAATGAGTGAAAAAAGTAATGAGAAGAGCTAATGTCCACCCTGAATATACCTCAATTGGACGATGTTTATTTAAAAACAGGCGAGCTGAGATGGTTAATCCAGAAGCTAGAATTGCCATTGGCAAAATCCAAGAAGCAAAATTTTGTTGTTCTAAATAAAAGGCAAATAGGAATCCAACCAAAATACCTGCTCCACCTGCATGTAATGAAATTTTTATCCACCTATTAATACCCATGAAGACAGATGTTACG
Source organism: Bacteroidota bacterium (assembly GCA_041176665.1). Classification (GTDB taxonomy): domain Bacteria; phylum Bacteroidota; class Bacteroidia; order Flavobacteriales_D; family Crocinitomicaceae; genus UBA952. Next base: position 4,144 of record JBEDCT010000072.1, read on the forward strand.
ATAAATCCAGATAGAGGAAGAGCATAAAAGGCAATTGGCAGAGCTGCATCAGGTGCTTTTACATAAAACAATAAAAAAAGCACTAAAGAATAGGCCATCATTACTAAAAGTGGAATGTTTCTTTCGCGTTGATTTTCTATATCGATGGTACTGATTACTTTCTTTTGATGTAAAGCAAAGAAAGATAGTCCTGGCGCCACAGCGCTAAACAAGAAGAAAAGAAGAATTAGCCTCGTTTTCATTTCCGGAGGAAGTAAGTACATGGAAACCTGACTTAGGTCTTTCGGTATAGAAGGAATATACATCGCCAATAAAATCCCGTAGGTTGGCATAAATAGGGGTAAAAATACCCAGGAAAATAAGTGTGCAAGTACTCCTTTCATTTCTATAGTTCTTTTCGCATTCTGGCAACTGGAATATTCAATTGCTCTCTATATTTTGCTACTGTTCTTCTAGCGATATTATATCCTTTTTCGTTCAATAAGTCCATTAATTTCTCATCTGTAAGTGGATTGTGTTTATCCTCCGCTTCGATGGCATCAGATAAAATCTTTTTCACTTCACGCGTCGATACTTCCTCACCGCTATCAGTAGACAGCGATTCGGAGAAAAAGTACTTTAATGGAAAGATTCCATAATTTGTTTGGACAAATTTAGAATTCGCCACCCTTGAAATAGTCGAGATGTCTAAACCTATGACATCGGCGATGTCTTTTAAAATCATTGGACGAAGTTTTGTTTCGTCTCCACATAAGAAATACGCTTCTTGGTAATCCATAATCGCACCCATTGTCAACAACAATGTTTGTTGTCGTTGTTTAATCGCATCAATGAACCATTTTGCGCCATCTAACTTTTGTCGAACGAAAGACAGCGCTTCTTTATCCGACTTCGATGATTTCGCGCCTTCAGCATAGGACCGAAGCATTGTTTCATATTCACGACTGACTTTTAATTCAGGTGCATTTCTTCCATTGAGCCCAAGTTCTAGGCGTCCTTCGCTTTCAAACAATGTAAAATCTGGTATGATTTGCTGGTAATTCTTTGCTGATTCACGCATCGAACCCCCTGGCTTTGGATTTAATTTTAAAATTTCATCAATGGCATCCTTCAAATCATGGTCATCAATTTCCAGTTTTTTGGCAATCTTTTCGTAGTGTTTTTTCGTAAATTCCTCGAAATAATTTTCTAAGATTTTTTTTGCTGTGTAACGCGAAATATCTCCATCTTGTTTCCGTTTAATCTGAATCAAAAGGCACTCTTGTAAATTGCGGGCGCCAACACCAGCAGGATCCAATTCTTGCACCAAATGTAATATATCAAGTACTGCCTTTTCGCTTACGTCAACATTCATCGAAAAAGCTAAATCATCTACAATTGCATCGATTGTTCTGTTCAAATAACCAGATTCATCAAGGTTACCAATGATGACATCAGCAATCGTAAATTGTTCATCCTCTAAATACAACAAATGAAGTTGTTCAGTTAGTTTTTCTTGAAAGGATTGTTCCCCGGAAAGTGGAATCACTCGCTCTTCGTCGTCCTTTGAATGATTATTCGCCTGGGTTTTGTAGTCGGCAACATCGTCATCTAGGTAATCCGATAAGTCAAATTCTTCTTCGCCATCCGCATCGTCAAATTCTTCCTCTTGCTCAAACTCATCTTCAAACTCATCCGCGCCTTCTTCCAATGCTGGATTTTCTTCCAATTCTTGTTTGATGCGTTGGTCTAATTCCATAGTAGGCACCTGAAGCAGTTTCATCAACTGGATTTGTTGAGGAGAAAGCCGCTGTTCCAGTTTTTGTGCGAGGTGTTGTCTGAGCGCCATTGGAATTTCGAAAATTACTTATTAAGGGATGATGTTCTGTCGAATCACCTGGTAAATCTCCCAAGTACTGCGGTCGTAAACATAAATTAATACATGCATGTTATCTGCATTGTACACATTATCTAATTGATCTGGCACAACAAAGCTATAGTTCACGTAGTATTTCCCATTTTGCATATCCGAAGGTTCTAGTACTCTCCCAAACGCTTGAGCATTCAAGTTTCCGCGGTGGATATCACGGTGGATATAATTTGTGTTATGTGAGTTATCACTCATCTTTTGATCGCCAACCAAAGAATCCTCTAGAACATAAGCAACTATACCCAATTCGTTCGTTAATTGTTGATCCATTTTTTCTACTTCAACGTGCAAAAACGCACCATGCGTTTGTGGATAATAATTCAATGCAGATTGCATGTTTACCTTTAACGTATTTTCAGCCAACATCGTATTCACCATGCTCGTCCACGCATTTGGACTTTGGAAAATATTTCCTCCGGATAGGAAACGGTTGATTGTTCCCCGCGGATTTCCACTAAATCCTCCGTCATTTGTTCCAAAATAAGTCCCTATTTCCACGACTTGCGGATTGGTAAAATCGACAGGATATTCAGGTGCACTGACCGTTTGGAAGTCTCCTATGCCGAGTGGTCCAACGTGCATAGACGAAATGAATACCCTTCCTTCGTGGTTTATTTCAAGTTGATGTGCTAGGTCTGCTGCTGCTGGACAAAAAATACATTTGTGTCCCGTATAATCTTCGATAAGAATATTTCGATCTATATTCGTGTTCGCCGTAAAAGTCGGCCATTCATTCGCAAGGTAATCACCCCAATTTCCCGGATACAAAGTGGTGTCAAGATCTAGAATTACTTGTGGGGGATATGGGTTCGTAATATGGTCGCAAGAGGTGTAAAGATACATGGACCAAGCAACGAGAAACAAAAGAGAAAACTTTTTCATACTAAAAACTTTGAGTAAAGCTAAGTGTTAAACCGTTAGATGCTGGAACGAATCGACATACGCCACCTACACAAAATAATCCTGCTCGTTGACGACCATATGAAACAGTAAAACGTGTCGCGTCGCGGATATATCCGCAGGTTATAATTGGATAATTCACCCTTTTGTTAACATCAGGATTTCCGTAATTATATTGATTCATGAAACTAAAAAACCATCCAGGAGAAATCGAATATTCTACTAATAATGTCGCCCAATTCCCTTTGTCCTTTATTGCGCCAGCTTCCTTTTGAACAAATAAACCTTGGATTTCTGTTCGAAGGGAATGTTTTGAATTGAATTTATAAGCGAACTCAGCCACACCGATGTTTGCGTGGATAATTCCGGAAGCGTCATTGGAGATTTTCACTACGTCATTATTAATTTTAATGGAGTAGAAACTAAGAATCGTGCTGAATTTCTTATTAAATTTTTTCGTGATGTTGAAGTTGATGTCTTGCCAGTACATGCTGTCGCTGGCTTGAAATGGACGACAAACATACGTTACGCCAGTTGAGTCCAGTGGATTAATGCCCTCAAAACTTTGCTTTGGTTGATAGGTTGTAGAGAAATTACCACCAATCGTTGTTCCGTACTTTCCGCCAAGTTTTGTTCCTTTTTTGAAGGTATAAAGCACATCTGTTTGATAAGCTACTTCACCCAACGGTTGCGTTGCATATGGATACAACGTAGCCACTAAGTTGTACGTGTGTGTTTTGTTCAAAGACGGCAGGTAGTTCACAAATACATCTTGCAAATCTTTCGTTCGATCGGAACGGTAGCTCATGTTGTCAACCGATTTTCCGGAAACTAAAATACCTAGTCCTTTGCGGGTATAACTCACATTGAATACGGACGCATGGCCGTAATTATAGATGTAATTATTGTCGCTAGAGGGGTCTTGTTCTTTTTGAACATATTCTAGATCCCCATAAAAGTTTTTATAACGTAATTTAACGCGTCCTCCGTAGGTTCCAACGTTTTGCGGTAAAATCAAATCGGGATTATTATCCTCTTGGTATTTGCTGACAAAAGAAGCACCTAAAACGACATCCAAAGGAAATTCCTTCATTTTTTTCATTCCTTCATTCAGGTGAAATTCACCATCCACTCCACGTACTATTCCATCACCATGAATGATGTTTCCGCCTTGGAAAGAAAGGCGTTGTGTCCCGTAAACCCCTTTGATTACTAGTCCATTTGTTGGACGAACAACGATTCGAACACCGTCCATCAGATTATCATATCCCAAAGCGCGATCCTCATAAGCTCTAAACGAAAGTCCGGTCCCAAACTGCTCATAAAAAGAACCGATTGTGACATCGACAAAACCATTCGCATAACCAATATAACGCATCCCTATTCCCGTTCCATCGAAACGATTTGGATAGCCCTGAATTCGTGGTAAATATGATTCCATTCTCATCCCTGCTTTGAAATTTCCCTGTGTGTAGAAAACGTTCATGTAAGAATTTAATAATCCTTTTTCCGCAGGTTGTTTTGCATCAATTATCGAATCTGCGTTGAGGTACTGAAACGTACTTTCGATGTTTCCAGTTAACGAGCCTTGAGCGAAACTTAAAAAAGTAATAAACAGGCCTGTTGCTGCAAGTAGAATTTTATTCATTGGATTTATTTTCCGCTTAGTTGAAGTAATTCTTTGTATAATTTTTCTTCATCACCCGGCGCATAATTATTGTGTGAATAAACGATGTTGCCCTCTTTGTCTACTAGAAATGTGTGCGGGACATTATTTACCCCCATTGCTCGTTTAAAATCGCCATTTGGATCCATTAAAACGATGTAATCCCATGCTTTCCCATTCACATATACGGGAACTTGACTTTTCGTTTTTTCATCATCAATGGACACAGCAACTAATGTTACCCCTGTTTCCGCTTGCCAATCTTCGTATAATTCATGGATGGTATTCAATTCCTTTTTACAAGGAGCGCACCATGTTGCCCAAAAACTAATGATGATTGGACCTTCGACTCCAATGGAAGCAGTGTTAACCGATTTACCATTCATGTCTTTCAAGTTAACCGAAGGAAGTTGTTTTAATTGGCTTTCTGCGGCATGGGTATCTTGTGAGAAAACGGAGATTCCAGTAAAAAATACGAAGGCGAGCGTAAAAAGTATTTTCATGATTTTAGCATTTTTTTGGCACGACTATTCAAAAACCTTGCCGAACTCAAAGGTATAAAAAAACCAAGACCTGAAAAACTTTCAGCTATTTTGAAAATTAATGAATTTTCTGTATTTTTGAAAAAACTGATATTCCATGATGAAGTCCTTATTTCTTGTTTTTGCAATTGGGTTAAGTGTTTTCTCACATGCGCAAGATGGCATTGTCATTCATGTGGATGGACAAACAGCCGATATTTCAGGTGCTACGCACATGGTAATTGCACCGTCAAACGCTTCTTTTGATATTGCACTTGATGTAGAAAACAACACGGGTGTTGCACGTGCATGGCGCGTAACACGTTTAAGATTGGATGCTCCGGCTGGCTGGACAGACGCTTTGTGTTGGGGGCATGCAACGGATCCCTTTGGTGGAACGTGCTATACGTCAGGACAAATGAACACAAATCCATGGACTACTCCTGGATCGCAATCGGTTCTTTTCACCATTAATGACGGAGAATACGGGAAAATGAAAGCATCTATTGATCCTGCTGATGGTGTTTATGGAACAGCTCACTATCGTTATTTTATCTCAACAAATGGACAATCATACGTTGATTCTGTAGATGTCATTGTTGATTATTTAGCTGCGGTAAAACCAGTAAAAGAAGAAGTTGGAGTAAGTATTTACCCAAATCCATCATCTGAATACGTTTCGATCCAACTAGCTGGAATGGACCAGTCCACTTTCAAATTAATGGATGCTGTTGGTAACGTAATCATGAAAGAAACGATTCACGGCAGCAAGAAAATCAATGTAGGTGACTTCAGTAATGGAATCTACTTTCTGATTTTTGAAACGTCAACTGGTAAAACCATTACCAAAAAATTAGTGGTTCGTCACTAAATTGTTACTTTCAATCTTTTCGAACACTTTAGACAAGATTATTGTCTAATTTCGTGGTATGTCTAAAAAAAGGTATTCAAAACCAGCTCCCGGTAAAAAAAAATCGGGTATCAATGCGATTCTAATTCGCTTATTCGAGAAACACCCGGGTGTTGAATTAACCCACCAACAAATCTGTACAATGGTTGAGGCTCGTGATCCAATGAGTCGTCAAGTTGTATTCGAAGGCTTGAATGCATTAGCAACAAAAAATGCCATCAAACGAATTAATCATTTTACTTTCTGCTTAAGTGGCGAATCCAATTTAGTGGAGGGAGTTATTCAATTGACGCAAAGAGGAGCTGGATTCGTTGTAGTCGAAGGAAATGAAAAGGATGTTTTCATTGCACCACAAAATATTGGTCAAGCACTGAATGGCGATAAAGTAAAGGTTCGGGTTTTCAAGTCAGGGCCAAATAGAGATGAAGGTGCCGTTGTTGAAATCAAAGAAAGGGAACGTGTTCAATTTGTTGGAACTATCCAATACGGAGATAAAAATGCACTGCTTATACCAGATAACAATCGAAGCGGACTAGAAATTCGTGTCGCTAAAGAACACCTAAACGGTGCGCGTGATGGAGAGAAAGCCTTAGTAAAGATTACTGTTTGGCCAAAATCTGCCGAAAAACCATTTGGAGAAGTTGTCGCTCTTTTAGGAATGCCAGGAAGTAATGACACAGAAATGCTTTCTATTCTATACAATCAGGGGATAAATCCAATCTTTCCAGATGCTGTTTTAGAAGAAGCGGAACGTGTGCCAGTTGAACTAGATGAGAAAGAAATTCTAACTCGTCGCGACTTTAGATCTACGTTAACCTTCACTATTGACCCATTTGATGCGCGTGATTTTGATGACGCCATTTCATACCTTGAATTAGAAAATGGTCATTATGAACTTGGTGTTCATATTGCCGACGTTAGTCATTATGTTCGTCCGGGCACTGCGATGGACGCTGAGGCCTTACTCCGATCTAACTCCGTTTACTTGGTTGACCGGGTTATTCCGATGTTGCCTGAACAATTATCAAATATTGCCTGCTCCTTAAGACCAAACGAAGACAAGTACACCTTCTCTGCCGTTTTTGAATTGGACGATAAGGGTAAAGTATATAAAGAATGGTATGGAAAAGGCGCAATCCATTCAGATCGCCGATTTACGTATGAAGAAGCACAAGAGATCATTGAAGGAAAAGATGGGGATCATCAAAGTGTTATCCGCAAGCTGAATTCCGTGGCTCATATCTTAAGAAAACAACGTTTAAAGGATGGTGCGCTCAGCATTGAATCCGAAGAAATGCGTTTTCGTTTAAATGATGCTGGAAATCCATCAGAAGTGGTGATTAAAACATCAAAAGATGCGCATAAATTAATTGAAGAATTTATGCTACTTGCGAACCGCAAAGTGGCTACTTTCTTGTCGAAACCTGAAAAAGGCAGAGACCCATTCCCGATGATTTACCGTGTTCACGACTCTCCAGATCCGGGGAAAATGGATGTGTTCTCTGTTTTTATTGAGAAATTCGGACACAAAATAGATTTACACGATACACAGTCTATCGCCAAAAATTTAAATGCCCTTTTCGCAGAAATTCGAGAAGAAAATGAGTTTTCACTTGTTCAGTCGATGGCCATTCGATCGATGGCTAAAGCTTCATATGAGACCGAAAACATTGGGCATTATGGTTTAGCTTTTAAACATTACAGTCATTTTACTTCACCCATTCGACGTTATGCAGATTTAGTGGTTCACCGAATTTTACAGGAAGAACTCACGAGCAAACAGCACAGATACGGCGGGGAATTGAAGGCGATTTGTTCGCGCATTTCTAAAAATGAACGCAAAGCAGCAGAAGCAGAGAGAGAATCGACGAAATATTTCCAAACCTTATTCGTTTTGGATCACTTAGGAGAAGTATTCGAAGGTACTATCTCAGGGATTGCTGAACATGGCATGTTTGTTCGCATGGACGAAAATCATTGTGAAGGAATGGTGCCAATGTCAGAAATTCCAGGAGATCGCTATTATTTTGATCAAGATAATTTCAAAATTACTGGTGCACGCTTTAGAAAAGCATTTAATTTCGGTGATAAAGTTCGTGTAAAAATCGCGAAGGTTAATCCTAAAAAACGTCAGATTGACTTAGAATTAGTGATTGACTAATACAAGAAATCATTGTAAGGATAACGGACACGAAAGATTGTTTTTACCTCTTCGTAAAGCACTTCCTTCAATTCTTCCACATTCTCCTTACTTTGTGCAGAAATAAACACACATTTTGTTTTGTTCATTTTTGCCATCCATGATTTCTTGAGTGACTCCAAGGTTCTGACATCTTCCTCCTCTTCGTTCATTTCATTTAGAATCGGTTGATACGCATCAATTTTATTGAACACAACGATTGTTGGTTTCTCTGTTTTATCAATTTCATTTAAGGTCTCATTCACCACGTTAAAATGGTCTTCGAAATTTGGATGAGAAATATCCAATACATGAATGAGCAAATCAGCCTCTCGAACCTCATCTAATGTCGACTTAAACGATTCCATTAATTGTTGAGGAAGCTTTCGAATAAATCCAACCGTGTCTGTTAAAAGCATCGGCATATTATCGATGACCACTTTTCGGACAGTTGTGTCTAGGGTTGCAAACAACTTGTTTTCAGCAAAGACATCCGATTTGGAAAGTAAATTCATCAAGGTACTTTTACCAACGTTCGTATATCCAACCAAAGCGACACGTACTAGTTGTCCTCGGTTACCTCGCTGAATAGCCATCTGTTTATCAATGTCCTTTAATCGTTCCTTCATCAAGGAAATGCGCATTTGAATGATTCGGCGGTCTGTTTCAATTTGAGATTCTCCCGGACCACGTAATCCAATTCCACCCTTCTGACGCTCAAGGTGAGTCCAAAGTCTTGTCAAACGTGGCAACATATACTGTAACTGGGCTAATTCAACTTGTGTTTTTGCGTGGAATGTACGAGCACGGCTAGCGAAAATATCTAAAATTAAAATCGTTCTATCCAGCACCTTACATTCTAACTCCCGTTCTATATTTCGCAATTGAGATGGGGACAACTCATCATCGAAAATAACCATTTCGATGTCCATTGCCTTCATGTACTGTTTAATTTCTTCAAGCTTTCCAGTCCCAACATAAGTGCGGGGATTTGGATAAGGTAATTTTTGTAAAAATTTTGTCTGTGCAATTGCCCCGGCCGTTTCAGCTAAAAATTCCAATTCATCCAGGTGTTCATTGGCTATAACCTCATCGATTTCTGATGTGATTACGCCAACTAAAATACAAGATTCCTCTACTGCATCTACTGTTACGTGGCCTTCTTGCATTATTTTCTCAAGGTTTTAATGTGTTGGATAACCAAATCCATGTTTTCTTTATTCTCTAAAATCGCTGACATCGGAGGCATGGCGTTTTTTCCTTTTTTTAGGATATTTTTCACCTGACCATCAGACAATGTTGACATGGTCAAGTCCTTTGCGCCTGAAGCTCCCAATTTTCCATTATCACCATGACAACCTGCACAATGCAGGGTATACAATGAAGCTCCCTTTTCTGCAGGTGTCTCGGTCGGTAAAACATCGTTAGTTTTTGATGACGAACCGTTACCGCAGGAAGTTAATCCCGCTAAAAACAGAATGTAGAATAAGCGTTTTAGAACCATGATCCGCCAAGAGCTGTTCGGAATGGCCAAGGAATGGAAGCTAGGATCAAAATCAAACCTATTAGGAAAAATACTTTGATTTTTTTGAATTTTTCCGCATCCGTTGCCGCTTTTTTAGATTTGCTGTATCCTACCGTGATCAACACTATAGCAATCAACATCCCTACTAAATGCTCCATTCCGTAAAAACGATATAGTTCGACTTTCATCCACCCTGAAGAAAAATTGGTTTTAGATGAGGTAAAGAAATATTGAACTAAGCCAATAAGCAATTGGGTGTGTACAGTTATTAATGCAAACAGATTGATCATTTTGTGTTTCTTTTCATACGTTTTAGCAGTGAAAGCGTTTGCAATCGCCAAAAGCAATAAGATTAAGACTACCCAGCGTAAGCCAGAATGAGCATGATTTAAAATAGAATTCATAAGTAAAGGATTTAGTCGTTTAATTTCAATACAGCTAGAAATGCTTCCTGCGGAACTTCTACTCGTCCCACTTGGCGCATACGTTTTTTACCAGCTTTTTGTTTCTCTAACAATTTGCGTTTACGGGAAATATCTCCACCGTAACATTTTGCCGTAACATCTTTTCTAAGTGCTTTGATGGTTTCACGAGCGATTACTTTCGCGCCAATAGCTGCTTGAATCGGAATTTCAAATTGTTGTCTTGGAATTAATTCGCGCAGTTTTACACAAATGCGTTTTCCAAGATCGTAAGCATTACTGCGGTGAACCAATGCGGACAATGCATCCACTTGCTCTCCATTTAACAGTAAGTCCATTTTGATCAAATCTGACTCTTTGTATCCAACTGGATGATAGTCAAAGGAAGCATAGCCACGAGAAACGGATTTCAAGCGGTCATAAAAATCGAAGACAATCTCTGCCAACGGCATTTCAAAGGTAATTTCCACGCGATCTTGAGTCAAGTACACTTGATTTTGTAATTCACCACGTTTTTCAATACACAAAGTCATAATAGCTCCAACATATTCTGTTTTCGTGATGACTTGAGCTTTGATATAAGGCTCTTCAATACGTTCCATTCCAGATGGATCTGGAAGTTCAGATGGATTATTTACAATCATCGCATCCTCCGGGTCTTTTTTCATGTAAGCCTTGTAGGAAACGTTGGGAACTGTTGTAATCACGGTCATGTTAAACTCGCGTTCCAAACGTTCTTGAATGATTTCCATGTGTAACATGCCAAGGAATCCACAACGGAATCCAAATCCAAGTGCGGCTGAGGATTCAGGTTCGAATACCAATGATGAGTCATTCAGTTGCAATTTTTCCATAGAATAGCGCAACTCTTCATAATCCTCGTTGTCCACTGGATAAATTCCAGCAAATACCATTGGTTTTACATCTTCGAATCCTTTGATCGGAACTTCACATGGATTTTCTGTATCCGTAATGGTATCACCAACTTTTACTTCGTTGGCTTGCTTAATACCAGAAATAATATATCCCACGTCACCGGCTCTCACTTCATTACGAGGAGAAAGTTCCATTTTGAGAATTCCAATTTCATCCGCGTTGTAATCTCTACCAGTATTCAAGAAACGAACTTTCTGTCCTTTTCTCAACACACCATTTTTTATTCTGTAGTAAGCAATAATTCCTCTAAATGGATTAAAAACGGAGTCGAAAATCATGGCTTGTAAAGGCGCTGATTCATCCCCTTTTGGTGGTGGTATCCGGTTAACGACCGCAGACAAAATGGCTTCTACACCAAGTCCTGTTTTTCCAGAGGCTTGAATAATGTCTTCTAAATCGCAACCGATTAATTCCATGATTTGATCGGAAACTTCCTCTGGCATTGCACCAGGCAAGTCCATTTTATTGAGAATTGGAATAATTTCCAAATCGTGTTCTAATGCCAAATATAAATTTGAAATCGTTTGTGCCTCAATTCCTTGGGATGCATCAACAATCAACAAAGCTCCTTCACAGGCTGCGATTGAGCGCGATACTTCGTAAGAGAAATCAACATGCCCTGGGGTGTCTATTAGATTCAAAATGTAATCTTTCCCTTCAAACTTGTAACTCATTTGAATCGCATGACTCTTAATGGTAATTCCACGCTCGCGTTCCAAGTCCATGTCATCCAAAGCCTGAGCCTTCATGTTTCGGTCGGAAATTGTTCCTGTAGTTTGAAGTAAGCGATCGGCGAGGGTACTTTTACCGTGATCGATGTGTGCAATTATGCAGAAGTTTCGAATGTGATTCATATCGAGAACAAAAATACAACTTTCCCATTGAATTCTAGTCTTACATTCGGGGTATATTGAAGGACAATCGTCAATTAATTGGTTAAACCATGAGGAAAGTGAAATTAGCTATTTGACTCGCGTTGTTTCATATAAAATCGTTCAATAGCTATTTCTTGGTCCAGCGGAACTCCATCAAACATGAAATCACATAATTCCCTAGCTAAAGTAGGTGCCATTAAATATCCTTTTGTTCCTAGTCCGTTGAATAGATACATGTTTTTTATGCTGTGATGCTCTCCAAGAATTGGTCTGCGATCTAGAACAGTTGGTCGAACCCCGACCTGTTGATCAATGATTTCATAGGAATACGATCCCAAAGCACTCAGATGTCCGATTAATTCTTGTTTCGCCTCCTCCGTTGGCGTCAAATCTGGATTATCCCATTCGTAGGTAGCGCCAATGCGAAAAACATTGTTTCCCATTGGAAGCACAAAACACTTCCGATTGAGGGATTCGTTTTCTGGAATTTCTTTAGAGTGGACCCGTATGCTTTGTCCTTTCGTTTGTTGTATGGGAAGCTCTTGAAAAAACGGGGTGTTCATTTGTTGATAGCCAACAGCAAAAACCACTTTATCGTAGGTTTTTCCTTTATAGCTTAAGGTCTTTTCATCAAAACTTGACAAGTCAAAATCTTCTTTTAACAAGCTCCCATTTCTTTCAAAATATTCCAGGTTTCGGTCATAATATACTTTTGCATCTACCCAAAAAGAAGATTTCAAACGTCCACTACCAAAGTGATTTTCGGCGAGCGAATAGCTTTCGTCATCAGAACTTATTTCGTTCAAATACTCGAAAAATTCAGGTAATTTTTGCCTATCTAGCCAATAATTACGTTCTTGTTCAGAGGAGAGCATGCGGCGGATGACAATGGGGTGAAATAATTTGGAGGCAAGTGCCTGCTCTAAATGAAGATAATAATTTCTTGCGTCAATCATGAACTCATCTAATCTCCAAGACTTATTCATTCTTCTAAACACCATTGGATTAACCATTCCTGCTGCAATAGCAGTAGAATGATTTACACCACGGTCCACTAATTGAACATGGTGTCCTTTAGCTATGAGTTGATGCGCCAGGCTGGTGCCTGCTAGTCCCGCTCCAATAATTAATACCTGTTGAGAGTCCATCTTTTATTTTGCTATGGCGAAGCTAAGCAAACTTATTTGAAGATCCGGATAGTGCAAACGCAATAGTTTAGCCATTGCTTCGAGTGTAGACCCTGTGGTAATCACATCGTCAACGATCGCAATATGTCGATATGGGATGTGTGCTTTTCCTAATCCAAATTGTTCGCTTGCATTGTCCCAGCGAAGAAATCTGTTTTTTCTTGTTTGACTAGCACTATTCACTTTCTTATGAACGACATCTCTTAAAATTGGTAAATCTAGAATGTTCGATAATCCCTCCGCTAACAATTCACTTTGATTGTATCCACGTAAAAACCGTTTTTGAGGATGTATGGGAACCGGGATCAGCGCTTCTATGCTTTTATATTTATCGCTATTCAAGATTATTTTTCCCATAAACTCACCGAAATGCCTGCCGAGAGGTGCTTTAAATTGATACTTCAACGCATGTAAAATCTCTTGAATCGGTTTTTCCTTTTCAAAAAAGTACAACGCAAACGTTTCGCTTAATTCAATCCTTCCCCAAAAGAGCTGATCCATTGCGCTTGGAACCTCGTACGATTCAAAATAAGTGCGCTGTAGTTTATCCCAACAAAATGCACAGATGTGTTTTTCAAATCGCGACAACTCATAGGAACATTGCAAACAAATATTTGGAAAAATGAGGTGTTGAAATCCCTCAAAATATGATTCAAAACGCGATGCAATATCGTTTTTTTTTAAGTGCATTTGTGTTTGTATTAGTTTGAACATTAACGTGTTCAAAAACTCATTGATTGCTTTTAATTAAAAATAAATTTCC
>JBEDCT010000073.1:0-17348 GCA_041176665.1 Bacteroidota bacterium
TCCTCGTTTCCTAAATCGTCGGTGTGACCGTTGATGCGGATGTTCAAACTTGGATTGGACTGTAAATACTTCGCGAAGCCAACTAGAATGACCTTCGCGGCTTTGTTTAACTCATACGAATCAGTTGTGTACAGAATGTCGGCAATCGTGTAGGGCTTTCCGGCAACTAAACTGTCCACTTGCATCGCTTTGACTTCCACATGTCGCTCAGTGCGGTTCTGTAACTGCTCACTGTTCACAGTCTGTGCTTGAAAAGCGAAATTTTCTTTGTTCACGGAAAGCGTGATGTCCTGCTTTTGGTCGACTTTTACAACGGTGGCATATTTTCCATCCTCGGCATTGACTTTGAAATTGACGGTTTCTCCTGTTTCATTGTAGGTGATGTCAATACTGGCATTGCTCACCGCATTTCCGGCTTCGTCTTTTAATTCTCCGCGTAAAATGACCACTTCCTTCGGACGTGCCTCCTCATATAGGTCAAATGCGTAAATGTTCCAATCTCCGTCCTTTGCGGTGGAGAAATAAGCGACTTTTCCGCTAGTAGAAACAAATAATCCCAATTCATCTTGTGGGGAATTGATCGGATAACCGATGTTCTTTGGTTCGGTCCATTTGTCTCCTTCTTTACGAATGTAAAAAATATCGAGTCCTCCGAGTCCTTTGCGGGACTTCGTACTCGTAGATACGAAATACAGTGTTTCTCCATCCTGGTGGAAAAATGGACTCTTATCTTTCGCTGCGGTATTGACAATATCAAAGGGTTTTGCTATGCTCCATGTTCCGTCAGCTTGTTTTTCGGAGAAATAAATATCGTTATCCCGCGATCCTTTGCGCAAGGTGGCGAAGAACAAAAGTTTTCCGTCGGCGGATAAAGAAGGCTGTGCTTCCCATCCGTCCTTGGTGTTGATGTTTGGACCCATATTCACCAATGGTGTCCATTTGAAATCGTTTCCTCCGCGTCCATTGCGGGTGTAACTAGTCGTGTACAAATCGCAATTCAAATAATCTTTGTTATAGACTTTCTCAACCTTACACGCGCAAATGATCATTTCGCGGTTGTCAACTGACAACGAAGCCGTTCCGTAATTGTAAAAGGATCCATTGTTGAAGGGTTGAGGTAGGGGAGATCCCGCTGAATAAAGAACATCCGACGCGCCTCTCTCGGAAATCGTAAATTCTTCGCGGATGTTCGTGGCAATGTCCCCCAAATTGGTTCGGTCCACCTTGCGGGTGTAAAAAAGCAAGTCGTTGTCCGGAGAAATCATTGGGAAGTATTCGTCCAACTCGGAACTCACGCCTCCAACTTTTTTCGGGACAAAGGGAACGGGATTTTTGACGAGTTCCTGTTGAAACTTGAGGTCGTCCACAATGGACTGTATTTCTGCTTTTTGTGTCGCGTAACTTTCTGAAAGTCCGGTCGGATTGATGCTGTCGAACACCAAGAATTTCTCTAAAAACGTAAGCGCTTTTTGGTCCTCGCCATAGTTGTACAGGACTTTTCCGCAGTAATAGTAGCAATCGGAATGAAAACTTGGACACTTCTGCGTCGTTGTTTGGTAGAATAAAATAGATTTCTTCAAAAGTCCTTCTCCTTCAGCTGAATTCGGATCGGCTTTCAACTTGAAACTCGCTTGCTGATAGCACAATTGCGCATAGTAGTAATAACTTTCCGCATGATTGGGGTACTTTCGCATCAACTCGCCAAATTGCGCCGTCTGACTCGTGAAATCATTCGCTGCGAGCGCTTCCGTCAACAATTTCCGAATCTTCTTGTCATCTGTCCCACAGGGATCATCCTGAGACCACGCCAGAGGAGTTAGTCCGAGTATTAAGATGAAAAGAAATCGTAATTTTTGCTTCATATTATCTAATGTGCTAATGTGCCAATCTGCCAATGTGCTAATTCTTCCCGCTCCCGCTATGTTTCTCCGCTCTCGCTCTATTTCTGTTTCTCGCTCTCTCCGCCGCGGCGGACTGTTTCTGTTCTCTGTTCACTATGCACTAGTCACTAATAACTACGTCACCCACCTTCCCGCACGTAAACGCAATATCCTCTGCGGTAACGTCTAAATGTGTCACGAAACGCAGCATTCCTGGTCCGAAAGCCATGGCGAGGATCCCGAAGGACATAAATTGTGCCAAGATCTCGTCGCGTTTCGCTGCGTTTTTCAATTGAACGACAACAATGTTCGTTTCCACACCGAGAACGCTATCGACCCAGTTTTGTTTCAAAAATGTTTCTTCGAGTTGCTTGGCATGAAGATGGTCTTCCACCAAACGCTCGCGATTGTGTGTTAATGCATAGAGTCCGCCGGCAGCAATGATCCCCGCTTGACGCATGCCTCCGCCCATCACTTTGCGCACGCGTCGTGCTTTGTGAATGAATTCACGCGTACCGACAAGAACGGATCCAACGGGTGCACCGAGTCCTTTGGACAAACAAATGCTGATGGAATCAAACGCTGCGCCGTATTCCGCAGGATTCACCTGGTTCACAGCCAGTGCGTTACATACCCGCGCTCCATCTAAGTGAAGTGGAAGTCCAAGTTTTTGGCAAAGTGCTTTGATTTCCAAAATTTGCTTAAAATCGTAAACGGCTCCACCACCACGATTAGCAGTGTCCTCCAGGGAAACGAGTTGGGTTAAGGGAAAATGGACATCCAACGGTGGATTGATCCATTGTTCAATGGTTTGTGCGTCGATGCGTCCACGGTCGCCTTTCAACAGTCGAACAGAAGCCCCACTGTTTTTCGCGATTCCGCCACCTTCGTATTTATAGATGTGACTTTCTTCGTGGCAAATGACTTCTCCGCCCGGTTGTACGTGGACATTGATCGCAATTTGATTGGTCTGCGTTCCGGATGAACAAAAGAGTCCGGCTTCTTTGCCAAACAGTTCAGCTGCATATTGCTCCAATGCGATGATGCTTGGATCTTCACCAAAAACATCGTCCCCAACTTCCGCGGCAAACATTGCTTCCTTCATGGCTGCACTCGGTTTTGTCACGGTATCACTTCGAAAATCAATCATTCGTATTATTTTTAACAAAAATAACGAAAATGGAAAGTGAAATCAGTATTGCCATCGTTTGTTTACTTGGATCTTTTGCGACCTTCTTTTCAGGCTTCGGACTCGGGACGATTTTGCTTCCCGTTTTCAGCCTGTATTTCCCGATAGAACTCGCTATTTTGGCGACTGCGCTCGTGCATCTCGCGAATAACATCTTCAAATTATCGTTGATGGCGAAGCATTTGGACTTAAATCTTTTCAAACGTTTTGGCATTACGGCCTTGATTGGAGCCATCGCCGGAGCGAGTATCTTGAATTGGGTCGGTCACGCTGGAACCATTTACGCATCGCCCATTTGGGAAGGAAAGTCCGTGTCGTATGTGTCCTTTTTCATCGGAATCTTGATGTTGTTCTTCGTTGTTTTTGAGTGGAAGTCCATTCGCTTCTCTTTTTCACAATCGCCGTATTTTCTTCCACTCGGTGGACTCTTAAGCGGGTTTTTCGGTGGATTTTCCGGACATCAAGGAGCATTACGTTCAGCTTTTTTGTCCAAGATTCAGTTGGATAAACAATTGTTCGTTGCGACCAGTGCCTTGATTTCCTTGTTGATTGACCTTTCTCGAATTTCCATTTACAGCAGTTCGACTTCCTTGGGACAGTTGAATGTTCGTTATCTCCTCATCGGTGGACTTTCCGCCTTTGCGGGATCGCTATTAGGAAAACGTTACTTGAACAAAGTTTCCTATCGCTTTATCCAATGGATGGTAGGAATTTTTCTAACGCTGATGGGACTATTGATTTTGACAGGTGGAATCTAATGTTCCTCTGACTTTTCATCCGACATTTCGGCTGCTTTTTTCGGTTCGCCTTTCTTGGATTTCTCAACTTTCTTAAAGAGTTCTGTTTTCACCCCAAACTGATCGATGCTAAATTCCTCGAGTTTTTCACTTTTATTGGAGTAGGTGACTTGGTATTTCAGTTTTCCATCCGGATAGTATTCTAGGTGTTTCCCCGTAGGCAGATTATTTTGGTAAAATGCTTGTTGGAGTAGCATTCCTTTTTCGTCCACCGTTTTAAATTCCCCGTTTTTCAGTCCATTGGACCAATTTTCGATGTGGGCTTCTTTGCCACTTTCGTAGTAATACGTCCATTTGCCATCTTTTTTTCCCTGCTTGTAATTTAAGCGCATCTCCACTTTTCCGGAGTCCGTGTAGGTAATGTGCGGACCATCCTGAAGTCCAGCCTTGTAGTACACCATCTTTCCCAGTTTGGAATCGAGGTAATAGTATTTTTGAACGCCATCCATCAAGTTATTTTTGTAGGTGTGCAGTTCGATGGTATCGTTTTGTTCATTGTCATCAAAGAGGATGTAGGTTCCTTGCAACAAATTATTCACGTGGTTGATTTCCCGTTCTTTTCTTCCCGATTCGAAGAAGACGGTACTTTTTCCGTTCAATTTCCCCATCGCATAGGCTTGAATCGACTGTCGACAGCCATTGCTAAAGTATGACGTATCAATTCCATCTCGGTAACCATTCACAATCGTGAGGGATTCCTCCAGGTAACCATTCTGATGACAAGATGAACAGGTTCCGTTGTATGGGGTAGCGAAGTCCTTTTTCAGCAAGTACAGGTTGCGTTGGTCATCGTAGGACAGAAGATTGTAACAATTCTTCACGTTGCGAAAGTCACAGGTTTTGATCACATTCCCACAGGGACTTAGTTCTTGACAGAAAAAAGTGCGCAAAAAACTCATTAAAAAAATGAAAAGCACAGATAGCTTCATGCTAAATTCTTTAGAATCAATCAGAAAGTTACGCTATTTTTTGAATCGCTTCCTTCATTCGCTCCGGAATTTCGATAGTGGACTGTGTTTTAGAGTTGAATCCAACTAAAACGGAGGAACCTTTCGTGACTAGTTGGTCGTTTACCGTGATTTCGTAACCTAAGGTGAAGCTTTTGGTTCCAAGTTGAAGCAAGGACACCTTTACGTAGGGAACGTCATTTAAAACGATTGGTTTTAAGTACTCGACTTCATTTTTGACCAACACGACGCCTTCTTCCATCCAATTCCAATCGGTTCCGACCAACTCGGCAAAGTAATGCATGCGCGCAATTTCGAAGTAAGTGAGGTAAATAGCATTGTTCACGTGTCCGAGGATGTCTATATCCGTCAAACGAACGAAAATGCGTGCTGGAGAAATCATTTGTCGAGTTTTTGGTATTCGGAGTTATTGGAGATAAATTCTGGGACAATCTTTTTCATTTGGCGGACAATCGCTTCGTTCTCTTGTTGAACGGATAAGTCGATCAATGTTTGAATGGCGGCTAATTGCTCGTCGTTTTCCACGCGCGTTTTTGCAATAAGGATTTTCTGATGATGCGTGGGAACCGTATTCTCTTCATTGGCTAACAATTCCTCGTATAACTTTTCACCCGGACGTAGTCCCGTAAACGCGAGTTCGATGTCCTTTCCGAGTTCGAGTCCAGATAACTGAATCATTTTTTTCGCTAAGTCGACGATTTTCACGGATTTCCCCATCTCGAATACAAAGATTTCACCTCCTTTACCCATCGTCGCTGCTTCAAGGACCAATTGACAGGCTTCGGGAATCGTCATGAAAAAGCGGGTGATGCGTTCGTCGGTGATCGTTACAGGTCCACCATTCTCAATTTGCTTTTGGAAGAGCGGAATGACCGATCCATTGGATCCAAGGACATTTCCAAACCGTGTAGTGATGAACTGCGTTTTTGCTTGCTCGTTCATTTTTTGCACGTAGATTTCCGCAATGCGTTTCGATGCGCCCATGACATTGGTCGGATTCACGGCTTTATCCGTGGAAATCATGATGAATTTCTTTACGCCCATTTCCATGGAAAGGTCGGCAAGTAACTTGGTTCCTCTGACGTTCGTTTGAATCGCTTCTGCTGGATTCAATTCCATCATGGGTACGTGTTTGTATGCCGCTGCGTGAAAAATGATTTCTGGACGAAAATGAGCAAACAACTTGCGCATGCGTTCTTCGTTTGCGATGTCGCCCATCACCAACTCGAAGGCGAGGTTGGGAAATTGCTGATTCAACTCAAACTGTAAATCGTACATGGGCGATTCAGCTTGATCCAACAAGACAATTCTTTGCGGATGGTAACGGGCAATTTGATGTACGAGTCCACTTCCAATGGATCCCGCCGCTCCAGTTACTAAAATAGTGGTAGAGGTAAGTTCTTCCATTAAATCGTTGTTTGTCAACTCGATGACGTCGCGTCCCAACAAATCTTCAATGCGAATTTTTTTCAATTGCCTGGAACTAAACGTTCCATTGATCCAGCTTTTTGGATTTGGGACCTTTTGAACGTTCATTTTCAGGGAAATGGCTTCGTCCAAGACCGCTTGCAATTTTTCGCTATCCGGGTTTTGGATGGCCACAATCAAGGTGTTCGCTTGAAACTCATCCTTAAGTTTCGCCAATTGTTTGGTGCTGTACACACGGATTCCTTCGATACGGGAACCGCTTAATTTTTCGTTGTCATCAATAAACGCAACACCTACTTGTTGGTTGCGTGTGTCTTTTTCTAAGGTACGCTTCGTGATTAATCCGGAAACACCAGCACCGTAGATGAGAACGGATTCTTGTTGACCTTTGTCCTTAGTTGTCTCTAAGTACAACAACTTTATGGCAAATCTTCCGCCTACAATAAACGTTACACTGGCTAAGAATTCCATGACCAACACGGACATCGGGAATAAGAAGAAGCCGTCAAGTTGATGAAAACGAATGAGTCCAGCAAACAAGAAGAGGATGGAACAAGATAATTCTGCGAGGAAAATGCGTTTCAAATCTTCCGTGGAAGTGTAGCGCACTAGTCCTTTGTGAATTTGGAAGAGGGAGAACACAAGGACTTTCACTAGGACAAAGAACCACAGGGATTTCGAAAGAATTTCCCACTCGGTTTGAATCAAAGAAAAATCCGCCTTGAGGTCAAAGCGGATTAAATATGCAAATGCGAGCGCACTCAGATGAATGATTAAGTCGAGAAGAACAACCACCCATCTCGGCGTATTTTGTTTTAATTTAAGCACGCGTAAAGATAGGAATTCTTATGGATTACTCGGAACGAACTAAGGTAACATTTCCATGTTTCATGATTTCATTTCCTCCATTAGAAACGGCTTTCGCGATGTAGAAATAAACTCCTTCTAAAACATCGTCTCCAGCCTCATCTTTCCCGTCCCACATAAATGCTGGATTGTCATATTCTCTAATCACTTGTCCCCAACGGTTCAAAATCGTACAATTAAATGTTTTGATTCCACCGAAGAAAAGCAATTGGAAATAATCATTGCTTCCATCATTGTTTGGTGTAAAGACGTTTGGAACTTCGATGTCACAGAAGTAGAAATTAATGGTTGCTGTATCAATGGAAACGCCACACATGTTTGTTGTTGAGACAATGTATTCACCTGTTTCTGTTACACTGATCGCTGAAGTCGTCTCACCTGTCGACCACAAGTAACTCACATTTTGAGGTTGAACTAAGGCTGCAAGAACCTGAGTTTCACCTATGCAAAGGGTGGTGTCTAGAATGGTCGTATATGGATCGGCCACGAATGTCAACTGGAATGTTTCCGTGAAGTTACACACGCTGTCTTGCACGGTGATGGAATAAATTCCAGCAGTATCCGCAACAATTGTTGGATTTTGTCCAGCTGCATTAGAGAAATTCACAAGTGGTGAATTAGCTGTCCAATTGCTTCCTGTGTAAGAAAGAACTCCGTTAATTTGAAAGGTTAAGTTACACAACACCGAATCTTGAAGCGGTGCAATAGGAGCAGGGATGGAGTCGACAGTTACCACCACGCTATCTAAACAACCAATTTGATCGATTACAAGTAAAGAATAATCGCCACTTTGAAGTCCTGTAAAACTACCAACTGCATTGTTTGAGATCAACAAAGGACCTTGGTACAAAACAAATTGATAAGGTGTAATTCCTAGTGATGTAGAAGAAGTAATTCCACCATCCGAAAGGCTACAGAATTCTAACGTAGAGCTAAAATTATCGATATTTGGATTCGTTGATGGGAAGATTTCAATGGATTCGGTGTTGAAACATCCGTTTTGGTCTTCCACGTAAATAGGATAGACGCCTGGAGCTAGGTTAATGAAATTAATTGCGGCAGAGAAAGTTGCCCCATTATCGATACTATATTGATAAATCGGTGTTCCTCCATCAATATCAAAATCAATCACTCCATTATTTAATCCACAGGTCGTGGTGACCGAAGTTAAATTGACAATCTGCAAGGAATCCACACCGTCTAATAGAGCGGTCAGGGTATCTGAACAGTTGTTTTGATCCACCATAATAATCGTGTACAATGCTGTGTCTAAGTTATTAAACAATCCAGAAGGTTGAAAAGCAGCGCCAATACTGTAAGTGTATCCACCAGCTCCACCGGACGATGTTGCAGTCAAACTCCCATTGATACTACCACAAGTAGGATTAATGGTTGTGATGGAATCAATTTGTGGGTAGCTGACAGAGACGGTAATCGTATCATAACAGGTATTGATGCTGTCTGTCATCATAACGATGTAAGATGTTTGTTGCGTTGGACTGACCGGTGTTGGATTATTCCCTGTGTAAACGCCAGGTCCGTAAGAATAATTATCGTGCAACCAAGTGATGTTAAAGTTTGGCGCTGTTGCTGTAATCATAATATTGTCTAGTCCCCAGTGGTCAAATGGCGCACCAGATACTGCTAATTGCGTCCATCTAAATTGCGTCGAAGTTGTCTGTGCTGCAGCCGGAATAGGTAAACAATAGTTTTGCCAAGAAGTCATTAGTGGATCATACCCACCCAACGGACTCCAGTAATTCATGGTTGTCCAAGAAAGTCCAGCATCTGTTGAGTATTGCACGTATACACCCTCACTCGCTAAATCGGGACCTTCACAAGGCGAGGCTTGTGCCTGAATGGCATAACGCATGTCGAAACAAACTTGTCCACCGGAAGAAACATCCAACGCAATCGTTGTCATTTCACGTGGAGCAACGGATTGATTTCCCATCCACATGAAGTCTGTACCATCTAATGAGGGGACACCACAGGTGTTATTGGCAATCGTTACAACCTGAGAGAATAACCAGCCAACGGGTTGACCACTGTTAAAATTCTCACCGAAGGCAACTTGACTCGTTCCACTTCCGGAAACACTTAAAACGGTAGATCCGTTACAAGGAATGGTGGTGTTTTGAGCGCTAGCAACAACGGTACATTGTGCATATACAGATTGGATTGTTCCTGTAAGCAATGCTACAGCAACAAATAATGAGCTTAATTTCATAGGAATTATTTTACGACTACGTTTTTAATATTGAAGTCAGTTAACGTTGTTTTCGTCAAATGCGCAGGCATGTGGTGAAAAATCGTTAATCCAAAATGTGTACGGTCCAAACACTCACCAACTAAAACTTCTTTCGGTTGAAGAATTTGAGTATATGTGTATTCTTCATGGCCACAAGTTGCACATTCTCCGTCGTAGAAAAGTTCGAAACTGTAGGTAACCGTTTTAACGGTATTTGATTCGTTTTCAATAGTCAATTGAATGAGGTCTGACTCGTATCCTTGAGCAGGAATGTTACAATTGATTTGTTTGGTGCTGATTTTGATTCCGTTTGATTCAATGTTTTTTTGAGCATTCAATCCGAATCCCAAAAAACAAACAGCAAGAATAGATAGGTTTAGTTTCATTACACGTAACGTTAAAATTTCACATCATTTGACGCAACAATACATCTTTAAGTTGCATCTTTGGTAAAAATAGTAGAAAAAAATTAAAAATGCTCGAAATAGAACGCAAGTATTTGTTGGAATCGATGGAGTGGAAGCATGAGTTTATTCAGTCCGTGACGAAAATTAAACAAGCATATCTATTTGAAGATCAAGGTAAATCCCTTAGAATTCGCATTCGTGCAGAAAAAGCATTTCTGACGATTAAAATGGGTCAGGGGATAACGAGAAATGAATTCGAATATTCGATTCCAGTGAGTGATGCGGAGGAGATGATTGAAAAAGCCGCATTGCTGTGCCTTGAAAAGGACCGTTATGTCATTCATTGCAACGGACACGAATGGGAAATTGATGTATTTAAAGGGAAATATGAAGGATTGGTATTGGCGGAAATCGAATTAGCGGACGAAAACGATGAAATTGAATTCCCTTCTTGGATAGGAGAAGAGGTGACACACGATCCAGCCTACTTGAATGTGAATCTTTTCAAAAACTTATAGGTCCATTTCTTCACAAATGAGGTCGCTGTCAAGTAAATCAACGACGATAATACCCAGAAAAACGTTGAAGTAGAAACGGAATTGCTCATTATCCTTAATAACAGGCCATTTACTTTCTTCTGAGCAGATCTCAGAGAATTCTCTTCTCATTATTTTTTTTCGGTATTTTTCAATGATGAGCTCATCTTCCCAAAACTCTTCTTCTATTAGGTAAACCGATGGTTCTGCTTGATTCGAGAAAAAAAGCTCCTCCTCGCTATTTTCTTTTGCCCAAAGCTGAAAATTTTCTGTTGGGAAGACAACAATTTGTCCACGATTTAAGATGGTCATTGTGCGGGAATTAAAATGAGTTTATTTTGTTTAAATGTATACCAAAGTGCTGGTTTGTTCTTCTTTTGATGACAAATGTAGATGAATTCCACCTTTTCTTCTGTTCGCTGTATCAACTTGAGCCATTTCATTGGATCGATTTTAGTTTCGCTTTTAACTACATGAATGCTTTGATTCGTGCAGACAAAGAAAATGTTTCCGGGGTAAAGGTTATCCCTTTTATAAATACGAATGGACAAGTTTCGCTGACAAAATGTTTGATCGAACCAATTGAAAAAGTGATTTTTCACATAAATCGAATCTGGCTTATATCGTACGTATTGATGATTTAAGGCATGATTGCTAGCGTCAATTAGGTTGAATTGTGCTAATTCTAGAGGATTAAACTCTTGAAAAAAGAATCGGTTGGTGTCATTCTCAATGGATTGAATAGTTAGTTCAACGGAATCTTGATTGTAAACAGCTAAAAGCGTATCGAGGCCGCGTTCAACAGTAGTCATTTTCTTTTTGTGCTGGTATGTTGACTTCGATCGAATGCTCTCCAAATCCTTCATCTTTCCGGATTTATTTTCAGAGCAAGAGATCAGGACAAGTAGGGATAGGATAAAAGTTAAGCGATTTGGCATCGTAAAATCGGTATTTTCGAATATATCAAGATGATTTTCTGTAAATTTGAACAAAATTAAGCAAAATGAAAAATTTCTTTTTACTCCTTTCCCTCGCTACTGTTTTAATTTCTTGTGGCGTTAAAGTTCCATACACAACGCAAATTCGCGATGAGTTTACCTTGGATACTGACGAGAAAATTCGTCAAGTTCAGTTTTACACGTCGCATACTATCATTTTGAATCAAGAAAAAAGAGACGATAGTCAAAATACAACTCAAAATGGAACATTAGTATCTAGTTCAAGTAGTGAACGTGAAACGGTGGTTATTCCTGCCTTAACGACGTGTGTTTTTGAAGGATTTGGACCAAAAGGTGAAGTAATTGTGCGTTTTGAAGTTGGTGATGGAAAAATCTTAACCTTTGCAACGAAAACAGAGGGCAGTTCAATCAAACGTTACTATTTTGACGCTGATTGGAACAGTCAAGGTGGACCAAAAATTAACTATGGAGAAAACACCTACAAAGTTGATTTAATGCGCGGTGCTCCTCGTGCGGCTCATCTTTTAGTCGTGAAAAAACGCCTTCAAAAAACGAAACGCAAAGAACGCGTTGTTCGTGGACTAAAAGTTTAAGTTCTTTTCCAACATTCTTTTTTATCACCTTTCATTTTCCAATTCATTGGAACAAAAACGATACGCATGCCACAAATTGCATTCAACAGAGATGGATTCTCGGATGAAGAGTTAAAAGTCATTTACATGAAGTTAGTCCGACCAAGACTAATCGAAGAAAAAATGCTCATTTTACTGCGTCAAGGAAAAATCACCAAATGGTTTTCCGGTTGGGGTCAAGAAGGAATTTCTGTCGGATGTGCTTACGCGATGCATGAAGATGAGTACATTCTTCCGATGCACCGAAATCTAGGGGTCTTCACGACACGTGACATTCCTTTAAACCGTTTGTTTTCTCAGTTTCAAGGAAAAATGAATGGATTCACCAAAGGAAGAGACCGTAGTTTCCACTTTGGTACCCAAGATCATAAATTGGTGGGAATGATTTCGCATTTAGGTCCACAGTTAGGAATAGCTGACGGAATAGCACTTGCAAATAAAATTACCAAAAACCAAAAGTCAACCATCGTTTTTACCGGCGACGGTGGAGCTTCCGAAGGAGATTTTCATGAATCCTTAAACGTTGCCGCAGTATGGGATTTACCGGTGATTTTTGCGGTAGAGAACAACTGTTGGGGACTATCCACTCCATCTGTCGAGCAGTTTCGTTGCAAGCAATTCATCGATAAAGGCATCGGCTATGGGATGAATGCCCTTCAAATCGATGGAAATAACATCCTTGAAGTAATACGTACCGTCCGAAAAATAAACGAGGAAATCCGCGTCGATCCTAAGCCGTATTTGTTGGAATTAATGACGTTCCGTATGCGTGGACATGAGGAATCTTCCGGTACGAAATACTATCCAGACGGCTTACAGGATGAATGGGAAACGAAAGATCCTGTTTCCAACTATGAAGGTTATTTAATAGAACTTGGATTGTTGAATGAAAACGAGATTCAGCAAATCAAAGAAAAGATTAAGACGGAAATTCAAGAAGGATTTGATGAAGCTAATGCAGAACCTGCCATCGAAGCGAATCTAAGCACAGAAGTGGATGATTTATTTGCTCCACATATTCAACAATTGGTTGAGGCAACGGGTAATAAAGAAGAAAAACGCTTCATTGATGCTATTCAAGATGCGCTGACACAATCCATGGAGAAGCATGAAGGATTGGTTCTCATGGGACAAGATATTGCAGAATATGGCGGTGCGTTTAAAGTAACGGAGGGACTTGTCGAGAAATTCGGAAAAGACCGCGTTCGCAATACTCCGTTATGTGAGTCTGCAATTATCGGTGCAGGACTTGGATTGTCCATCTCAGGAATGAAAGCGATGGTCGAAATGCAATTCGCTGATTTCGTTACCTGTGGATTCAATCAAATCATTAACAATTTAGCTAAAATGCATTGGCGTTGGGGTCAAAATGCAGACGTCGTTGTCCGCATGCCGACAGGTGCTGGGACAGCCGCTGGACCTTTTCACTCGCAAAGTAACGAAGCATGGTTTTTCCATACGCCAGGACTGAAAATACTTTATCCATCAACACCTTACGATGCAAAAGGCTTGTTGAATGCCGCTTTTGAAGATCCTAATCCAGTGCTCTTCTTTGAGCATAAATTCCTTTACAGAAGTTTAAAAGAAGAAATTCCTACGGAATACTACACGGTCGAAATTGGAAAAGCACGTACAGTCACTTCTGGAACAGATTTGACCATCATCACTTATGGACTCGGTGTTCATTGGGCCACTGAAACCATGGCAAAGAATCCGGAGATTTCTGCTGAAATCGTTGATCTTCGAAGTTTAATGCCCTTAGACAAAGAAGCCATTTTTGCTGCAGCCAATAAAACAGGAAAAGTTATCGTGTTACATGAGGACTGTTTAACTGGAGGTATTGGTGGAGAGTTGGTGGCCTTGATTACGGAACATTGTTTTGAGCAGTTAGATGCGCCTGTATTGCGTGTGGCATCCTTGGATACGCCAGTTCCTTTTGCCGTTACTTTGGAAAAGCAATTTTTAGCATCTGAAAGACTAAAAGAGGCGATTGATCGCATCCTGAAGTACTAATTACCAAGAAAAATCTTGATTAAAACGCTTCTAAAATCCCTTTCTCCGTTAGCCATCGTCTGGTTATTTTCAAGCGTGTACCGTGTCCTGTTGGTTAGCATGAACAGCAAAAAGTTTCCCGATTTAACGGTTGCGGATTACCTAATTGGCGGTGGATTTGATTTAATGACAATTGCCCTATTTTTCTTGCCGTTTCTTGCCGTTCGATTCTTGCCACTTCCAGAAAGACTTGAACGCCTTCGGTTTTGGATATCCTTGAGTCTATTTAGTTTGGCGACCATGTTGATTTTTGTGTTTAATGGTTGGGACGTCGCTTATTTCTCCTACACAGCCAAGCGCTCAAGTTTTGATTATTTCGTTTACATGTTGACAAATACAGAGACAACGAGCTTAGCGGGAGATTTTATTGCAGAGTTTTGGTGGTTGCTTGTGTTTTTCGTTTTTAGCTTGTCCTTTTCTATCTGGTATTTTGTTCAAGTAAAATCAGCATCGATATCATGGAAACTTCGAAAGCATTGGGTGAGTTTCGTTCTCGTGCTTGCAACGTTCGTGATCATCGGGCGTGGTGGATTTCAATTGAAACCAATTGGTGTCATTGAAGCAACAAATTATAGTAGCTTAAGCAATGCACCGGCTGTACTTAATTCTGCATTTACCATCATCAAAACGATCGCAGTAAAAGGAGTGGAGGATAAAAAATATTTTAATGAGGGCGAGTTAAATGCTATTTTTAATCCGATTCAAACCAGTCAAGATCAAAAATTCCTCCCGAAGGGAACGAATGTCTGTTTTATTTTACTCGAAAGTTTTGGTTCCATGTATTGTGGTCCAAATAGTCCAGAAAGTTATACGCCATTCTTAGATTCACTTTTAAAGAAGTCCATGTTTTTTGAACATGCAATTGCTAATGGACGAACTTCCATGGAGGCGCTTCCCTCTGTGATTTCTTCCATACCTTCTTACACGAACGAATCCTTTATTTTATCAGCATACAGCGCCAATCAATTTCAAGGACTTCCGTCCATCCTAAAAAAAGAAGGTTATTATTCCGCATTTTTTCATGGCGCAAACAATGGCTCCATGCGTTTTGATGCCTTCACTTCAGCTGCGGGATTCGATGCATATTACGGAAGAGACGAATATCCAAACGAAGCGCATTTTGATGGAAACTGGGGAATCGAAGATCACCACATGTTGAGTTTCGCAGTGGACGAGATGAATCGCTTTAAAAAACCATTCTTCTCCATGATTTTCACCTTGTCATCTCATCATCCTTACACGATACCTGCAGCATTTAAATCTAAAGTAAAACATGGTCCAGAGCCACTTTGCGCGACCATATCCTATGTCGATTTAGCCTTGAAAGAATTTTGGTCAAAGGCCAAAAAACAAGCTTGGTTTAACAACACCTTATTCGTTTTTTGTGCAGATCATGTTGGACCCACAAAAAGATGGGATCGCTGCTCTTTAGAATGGACCTACCGCATTCCAATCGGTTTCTATCATGCATCCATGAATCTTCCCCTTGTACAAAAAGGAAGGATGTTTCAGCAAATCGACATTATGCCGACAACGCTTGATTTGTTAGGTTTAACTACAGCATATTATTCATTTGGCACCTCTTACTTTAATAACAAGATCATGCCAAAAATGATTTGTGAGCAAGGAAACTTGATCTCTTTCTATTCCGCTGAAAACGGATTGAAGACGACCGTATGGAATGAGCATATGAAAGGTAAACGAAGTTCGCATGAGCAAAAAATAATCGCTCAAATGAAAGCCTTGTATCAACATTATACGCATGATTTGTTGACAAATCGAATGAAACCAGCTACAAATAAGTAGTCATTTCCGCGTGTTTCCATCGCTCAAGACCTCTCCTTTTTGAAGTATTTTCGCTACCTTTGACATTCAATAAAAGTAGCTATGGCACAGAAATACGTAACGAGGGAAGAAGATTATTCTAAATGGTATAATGAATTGGTCTACCGTGCTGATTTAGCTGAACATTCAGATGTTCGCGGTTGCATGGTCATTAAGCCCTATGGTTATGCAATTTGGGAGAAAATGCGTGATATCTTGGATGTAAAATTCAAGGAAACAGGTCACTCGAACGCGTATTTCCCCTTATTTATTCCAAAATCTTACTTGAGTAAAGAGGCGAGTCACATCGAAGGATTTGCGAAGGAATGTGCAGTGGTTACGCATTACCGTTTGAAAAATGCAGAGGATGGAAGCGGCGTCATTGTTGATCCAGATTCTAAATTAGAAGAGGAATTAATCGTTCGTCCAACTTCTGAAACAATTATTTGGAACTCTTATAAAAATTGGATTCAGTCCTACCGTGACTTGCCAATTCTCATCAATCAATGGGCGAATGTTGTTCGTTGGGAAATGAAAACGCGTTTGTTTTTAAGAACAACAGAGTTCCTTTGGCAAGAAGGACATACTGCCCATGCGACGAAACAAGAAGCCATCGCTGAAGCAGAACTCATGTTGAATGTTTACGAAGACTTTGCGGAGAATTACATGTCAATGCCAGTTATCAAAGGAAGAAAAACCGCAAATGAACGATTTGCAGGCGCGGAAGATACCTTGTGTATTGAATCCATGATGCAAGATGGAAAAGCATTACAAGCGGGAACGTCACATTTCTTAGGTCAGAATTTCGCGAAAGCATTCGAAGTAAAGTTTGCGGACAAGGAAGGTAAGTTAGATTATGTTTGGGCGACATCTTGGGGTGTTTCCACGCGTTTGATGGGTGCTTTGATTATGACGCATTCTGACGACGAAGGACTTGTTTTACCACCGGCATTAGCGCCCATTCAAGTCGTTGCAGTTCCGATTTACCGCACGGACGAGGAATTAGCAGCAATCTCAGAGAAAATGTCTGAATTAGCGGCAAAATTGAAAGCAAAAGGTATTTCCTTTAAATACGATGATGACGAAAACCGTCGTCCAGGATGGAAATTTGCCGAATATGAATCCAAAGGAGTTCCTGTTCGCGTAGCGATGGGTCCAAGAGATTTGGAAAACGGAAAAGCAGAAATCGCACGTCGCGACAATAAAACGAAGGAAGTTGTTGATTTTGATGGATTAGAAAATTACATCGAACAATTGTTGGCGGACATTCAGTCGAATTTGTTGGCACGAGCGAAAGCCTTTCGTCAGGAAAATACGCGTGAAATTGATTCATACGAGGAATTTAAAAAGGAAATCGACAAAGGTGGATTCTTTTTGGCTCATTGGGATGGAACTCCTGAAACGGAAGAACGAATCAAAGAAGAGACCAAAGCGACCATTCGATGCATCGCATTGGACCGCAAAGAAGAACCTGGTTTTTGCATGGTAACGGGAAATCCTTCTGCGGGACGCGTAATTTTTGCTAAAGCGTATTGATTTGTCGGTATTTCGCTTTCAG
>JBEDCT010000074.1:0-7965 GCA_041176665.1 Bacteroidota bacterium
CCTACTATCGTATTGTAATTCCATAAAGCAATATGGGATTGTGCATTCAAGCTAATCGTTGAAAGTGCAGAAAGGAAAACTAAAAGAATGAGTGTAAATCTTTTCATGTTGAAATTTTTTACAAAGTTCCTTTCATCCACGCAGATGGATGTTATCTTGAGATTAACTATCGGTCAAATTCAAGTTAAACGAATGTTAACTCATTGATATTTAAGAGGTTTATTCGAGCGCCCAATTCCGCTGACTAAGAACGCGGTAGCGATTTATTAACGAAAGGAAGCTTTCTTCTTCCTCGATTAATGATTGAAATGAAAGCGAAGAATCAGTCATCTCCGCTGACAATTTGCTTTGTTCCTCGATGAATACGAACCAATCTTTCAGTCGTTGGACACCTTCCTTTTTAGAGCTAGAAAAATCAGATCTTTCCACACTGGTGACAAAATGAATGGATTTACGCGCCCTACTGAAGAGTACGTTTAAACGTTTTTCTCCATTTTTCAAGTTGATGGGTCCGAAGCGCATATCGAATTTCCCTTCCTTATTTTTTCCATAACCGAATCCAACGAGTAAGTGATCACATTCTTCTCCTTGTACTTGTTCCAATGCTTTGAAAAAGAAGTGGTCCTTGTCAATGGCTTCCTCTAATTGCTGTTGTGCTCGTGGAGACATGTTTGCTTGAATGGTGGTTAATTGTGCTTCAGAAAAAGCTACGACACCATATTTTTCTGAACTCATCAGTGCTTTTTCTACAAGTTGTGCCATTACTTTCGCTTCCATTAAATTAACGCCATCGCTATATTCTCCATTTGGCACACATGTTAATTTCAAATGATTTTCATTTATCAATTTTTCAGCAAAAGTCCGTAACCTTCCACCATAGAAATAACGATTGGAAAAGGCAATCAAACGAGCATCTCGGCTTCGGTAATGATGGGTCAACAAGACATTTGGCAAGTAATAGGCCGATTGATGAAGAAGATCGATCACCAGCTCTTCCGATTGCCTGAAATAACTGGACGGACTCATTTGCTGATGATCGCCAGCCACCAGAACACGTTTTGCACGCTGTAAAGCTCCGAGGGCGTAGCTCATTGGAATTTGTCCCGCTTCATCAAAAATCACGAGGTCAAATTGATTTTTTTCCATCGGGAAAATCGAAGCAAGAGAACTAGGATTCGACAGCTGAATGGGTTTTAATACATCCACCCAGTGTTTTGCTTCGCTGCTTCTCAATTCGCGAATCGATAAGTGATTGCGGGTTTTGGCAAATTCTTTTACGAGAATTGATTTCCCTTTGCGTAAAGTCGCGCGAAAAGCTTTTTCTTCCACACTTAATTTCGATAATGGCACACTCAACAAACGATGGTAATGTGCAAATTTACGCGCTTGATGTTCGACCAAGAAATCAGATAGTTCGGTTGATTCTTGTTGGATACTTTTTAGTTGTTTCTGAATGGAATGTTTGAATTCAGTCAATTCAAAATCTAACATGTATGGATGTTTCGAAACAAAAGCATTCCAATGAAACTGATGCACAAAGGCGTCCATTTCTGTAATCGATTGCCTCGTTTTAAGCAAGTCAAATGTTTCTCTGGAAAGCAGTTGTAGACGACTCAAATCGGAGCGAAGTACATCCATTGCTCCCGAAAGCTTATTCAAAATTAATTCAAGATTGTCTTCAGTATGGAGGGTGAAAAGTGTTTTTATTCCTTGAACAAATTCGTTCAGGGGACGATTAGCTTTGGCCATTTCACTTCGCTTTTCGGGATCTAAGGATTGATACCACGTCCAATCAGACATTGAAATTTGTCGAATGAATTGTTCAATTACTGGTAGCTCTAGTTCGACAGATACAATGCCCATCGTTTCGAACTTATAAGCACGTTTTTTTAAGTCGGCTTTTAAAATTAATTGTTTTTCTTTGCTAGCAATAGAAACCATTGGATCCAATGCAGAAGTGCGGGTCCATGTTTTCCACAGGCGGTTCCAACGAATTCCGGACATCCAACCTTTTTCCTCCGCTGCGGCTTTTAAAATCTCGATTTCCGCTAAACTCGGATCTTGCTTCCAATGGACGTTTTCCGCATCAAGCAGTTCTATAGACTGATTGAGCTCTTTCCATTTCTTTATTTCTCGTTTCAATCCACTCAGCTCTTTTCCTAAAAGATGCCCGTATTTCTCATAAATCGCTCCTTGAAACTGGTGACATATGACCGCTTTTTTTAAGGATTTCTGCAAGGAATCCATACTTGCCAAATCGAAAATACCCGAGAATTCTTGTTGGCATTCCATCATAGAATGTGCTTGCTTGATGTGTTCGTCAAAAACGGAAACATCTATCCAAGATTTGTTCAGGTAGGGGATTAACGCTAGGCTCGATGCATTCAATTCATGTAGAATACGCTGGTCAGTTATCCAAGTTGAAAGTGAAGGAGCTGAAACGGAAAGAAAAGCAGAGAAAACAGCTTTTGTTGGTCGTTTTTCCTGAAATTCAAAATAGGGTATTCCAAGTTCTTTCTCCGCACTTTTCAAGGCTTGAAATTGTTGATCGAGGAGTGTAGATTTCTCGAAATTCAGCAAATTCTTATCCAAAAGAAAAGGTACTTGACTTAACTTTTCCCAAGTCGCTTTCAAATCCTCGTAAAAACTATGGGAATTGGCATGAAAAGATAAATGCGAACACAGAAATCCAAGGTTTCGCTCGGATAATTTTTGTTGAATTACTTGAAGTGCCGATTTTTTCTCCGAAACGACAAGAACATTTTTATCTTGACGTAAACATGTCCCGATGATGTTGCTAATTACTTGAGACTTACCCGTTCCCGGAGGACCTTGTACGGTAACAGAATCATGATTTAATTTTTCCACTACTTCCGCTTGATCTGGATCAAACTCAAATAAAAAGGGTGAAGAAAGCGACCAAGTAGAAGGTAATTGTTCCGCTTGTTCAGAATGACCTAATATGCGTTTAATAGGTTGAGAAAATTCCTGACAGCCAAGTAAATCTTCTAGTTCCTTGAGTAATTCATAGCGTTGCGGATGAAAATTCCCGTAATAAGTAATCTCGGGCAAATACCTAAAGCCTTTCGATGCGAAAAAGGCATGAAGCTCGTGGCGTTTTTCAAAACTCGGTGGATCCTCATGAAATGCATTTCTAAACCAGCGTTCAAAATATGGATTAATGAAATATTCTTGGTCAGTTTCCCTTATCTCAACAGCTTTCATTTTCCGATAGCTTACCTGAACATCCCTCAGATAAACAACTGTTTCAATCGTTTTTTCTTGTTTTTCCCATTGAACCACACCAAAACTCTGACAAAAGGGATGAACACCAATTTCACGATAGCTTGCTTGTGCAACCTTGAGTATTCGTTGTGTTTTTGTTTGTTCTAAATCGTGAATTTCCTCTGGGGACAATACCTTATTGGGCTGTATATTCACGAGGATATCATCTGACTGAAAATGAGTCAATTCATCCTTGTATTCTGCTAGAAGATCTTTGAATTCAAGCTCCATTGATGTAAAGTTAAGTCCATTTTTAGAATGATGTACCACTTGTATGAATTGGATATTAATTTCCTTATATTTGTTAGTCAAAATTCATCACATGATTAAAAACACGTTGTTCCTTTGCCTAATTGTTTTTTATAGCACAAAATCTACGGCTCAAATTTCACTAGCTGTTGGTGATTTCGCGAATGCAGGGGATACCGTTCGACTCAGTCAAACGCAATCTTCCAACCTCGATTTTGTGTCAACCGGAGCAAATTACACATGGGATTTTAGCAGTTTATCAGCATCAACACAAAGTTTGAAAGAGTACACTCCCATTGGTTTTGGGTCGTTTTTAATTCTTGCGACTTATGGGCCGTTTGCGGGATCGTACTCTGCGACTTATTTTAACTTAACGACAGAGCTACCAATCGATCAATTGTCCGCATTTCTACCGATTGAAATCAGTGATTTAAGTCAATACACGAAACGTTCAAATAGCGCGATTACGTCTATTGGATATTCCATTAATGTGCAAGGTCAAGGTGTCCCATTTAAATCAGATACCATCGAAACGCGCTACAGTTTACCACTTACATTTGGTAATGTTCACGATTCTCGCGGATATACATACGTTGATTTGAATCCCGCTGCTGACATCAAATACATTCAACACCGCCAGCGACATACAGAAGTCGATGGATGGGGAACTGTAACGACGCCTCTTGGAACTTTTCCAGCATTGCGTGTGCGTCACGACATCAATGAAATCGATTCCATTTACCAAACGTTTTTCGGAACGGGAAGTTGGATTGGCACTCCTCCGATTGAACGCACGGAATACGAATGGTGGACAAATGGCAAAGAAGAGTATTTGTTGAAAGTCGTGGTTTCGAATTTCAATGGAAACCAAAACATCAGTTCCATTGAATTTCAAGAACAATACCTTGGTCTAGATGCTGGATTAACAGAGTTAAGTGATGAATTGGTGCTGTATCCAAATCCGGTGGAGGATATGTGTTTCTTTGAATCGAATCTAGCTGTGGATGAGGTGGTTTTCTTTAACCAAATGGGCGCTCAAGTTTCAACTAGTTTGTTTAACAGCGTGCAAAATGCCTACATCGACATTCAACAATTGGAGCCGGGCGTTTATTTCTGCCACCTCCGCACCAATAAAGGGACAATCGTTCGTAAACTGACGAAACTTTAATACCTTTGAACAGGCAAATCAGTCTATCGCTTTTTTAAAGAGGAAAGTCCGGGCAGTATAGAGCGTCGTACTTCCTAACGGGAAGGTCTCGAGAAAGGAATTTTTCGGGAACAGAAAGTGCCGCAGAAAGGAAAACTACCTGAGCGCTTGCGCAAGGGAAAAGGTGAAAAGGTGAGGTAAGAGCTCACCGCTTTGACAGCGATGTGAAAGGCAAGGTAAACCTTACGAACTGAAAGACCAAATAAACCGAGGATTGCAGCAATGCATAAAGGGCTGCTCGTCCGATCTCGGAGGGTAGGTTGATGGATTCCAAGCGTGAGTTTGGAACAAGATAAATGATAGATAACTGCGTTGATTCTTCAACAAAGGATACAGAACCCGGCTTATGATTTGCCTTTTTTTCTTTTTTTCATGAATGCATACATCGATGATTTAAGCAAGCGTCTGGAGCTTGTGAGAGATGCTTCACGCGCTATAGCGATGGAGAATTATTTGAAGAATAAATTTCCCTTTCTTGGTGTCATGAGTGGTCCAAGAAAAGAAGTCATGCGCGCTTGGAAAGCAAGTTTACCAGCAACACTTACGCGCAGTGAAACTTGGGATTTAATCCGCGAACTTTGGCAAAAAGAGGAAAGAGAATTCCACCAAATAGCCCTTGATTGGATGTTAACATGGAACATCAAATCCTATGAAAAGTCTGACATTGAGCACATCTATTTTATTTTAAATAACCAAAGTTGGTGGGATACGATCGATGGAATCGCTGTTCACATTGTCGGAAAGTATGCCACAAAGTTTCCGGAGGAAATGCCAAATATTATCGCAGAATGGATAGCGCATCCATCGTTTTGGTTGAATCGTACATGCTTACTCTATCAATTGAAATTTAAAGATAAAACAGACCTTGGATTGCAGCAAGGATATATCCACACATTAAAATGGAACAAGGAATTTTTTATTCAAAAGGCGATTGGCTGGAGTTTACGCGAAGTTTCCAAATCGAATCCTGAATGGGTGAGGGCAGTTGTTCAACAAGAAGAATTGAAAGGCCTGGCTTATCGTGAAGCGATGAAGTATGTACCCTAAAAATCTCAGGACTTTTTTGTAATTTCACCTCCTATGAAAAAAAGCATTTACTTCACATTCTTTTTAATCCTTCAATTTCTTCCAGCATTTGCACAGTTTGGACCAGAAAATGGTGTTAAAAAATCCGAGCCGAAAGCAATCCTGATTCAAAATGCACGCATTTACGTATCTCCTTCACAAATTTTGGAGAAAGCGGATATGTTGGTCGTGGATGGGAAAATCAAGGAAATAGGCTCATCCATTAAAGACAATCAAGCAGTCGTAATTGATTATTCAGGAAAAACGATTCTTCCGTCCTTTGTGGAATTGTATTCGAACATTGGACAACCAAAATCTTCTTTTCACGACGGGGGATTTCGTTCGCAAACCAAAGCAGATAAAGAAGGTGCTTATTATTGGAATGAGTCGGTTCACCCAGAATTTAAAGCCGCTAGTTCCTTTGCCATTGATGCAAAAGCGAATGAAACATTGATGCAACAAGGATTTGGTTTTGCCGTTAGCCACCTCATGGATGGAATGGTTCGTGGAACAGGAGCGCTTGTTTCGTTAGGAAACGACCAAGTGAACAAACAGTTGATCAAAGGGGATGCTGCACAATTTTTGTCCTTTTCAAAGGGGTCATCTTCCGAATCTTATCCGTCTTCACAAATGGGCTCCATCGCTTTGATGCGTCAAGCATTATTTGATTTATCGTATTACACCACTTCTCCTCAAAGTGAATTTTCAATTTCATTGGACGCATGGTCCAAGCAACAGAAATTACCCACATTCTTTAAAACAGATGACAAATGGGAAATTTTACGTGCTGAAAAAATTGCGAAAGAACATCAATTATCCGTTTGCTACATCGGTTCAGGGAACGAATATGCTGCGATAGATGAGTTAAAAAATATTCAACGAACCATCGTTATTCCCATTAATTTCCCGGAACCTTTTGAATTGAGAGATCCGTACATCGCTCGACAAATTCCTCTAAGTGATTTGAAACATTGGGAATTGGCGCCTTCGAATCCACTTTATTTACATGAAAATGGAGTTCCTTTTTGCATCACTACCAATGGACTGAAATCTGCAGAGCAATTTTGGAAAAACCTGAGATTGTCGATTTCTAGAGGATTACCGGTGGATGCTGCCTTGGCTGCCTTGACAGTAAATCCCGCGAAGGAATTAGGTGTGGCAAATGTATTGGGAACACTGGAATCAGGTAAATATGCAAATTTCTCCGTTTATTCCTCCGATCCTTTCACAACGGAAGCACAGATTTTAGATGCTTGGATTCAAGGTGAAAAAACACAAATAAAAGCCATAGCCGGACCAAGTATCGTTGGTAAATACAACCTTTTGATTGATGGTGATAAATACGAATTAGAAATCGAAGGATCAAATGAGCGTCCAAGTGGGAAAGTGAAATTGGCGGAAAAAGCAAATGCCATATCAATGGATACGACCACGAAAAAAGTGTCGGTGCAGTTGGTGGAAAATGACATTACGCTTCAGTTTTCGTCCTTTGAAAAAGCGAAACCAGGTATCATTCAACTTCATGGAAAAACGAGTCGAAATGCGGCGCTTTTTGAAGGGGATGGAACAAATGCTTTAGGTGTGTGGTTAGCTTGGTCTGGAATTCGCACCGACAAAGCTTCGGATCCAGTGAAAGCAACAGAAATTAAGAAAGACACCTCGTTTATTGCCGCTCCCTGGTTACCAAACATGGCCTTCGGAATGGAAACCTCTCCGAAAAGTCAAACAATCGTGGTGAAAAACACAACCGTTTGGACCAACGAAACAGATGGAGTATTGAAGAACGTCTCCGTGCTTATTGAAAATGGCAAAATCGTGAAGGTGGCAAAAAACAATGCCATTACAGTATCAAGTTCAGCAATAGTGATCGACGGAAAAGGCATGCACCTCACTCCAGGAATCATCGATGAGCATTCCCATATTGCGATTTCGAAAGGAGTAAATGAAGGAGGACAGGCAGTGACCGCAGAAGTAAGTATTGCGGATGTCGTGAATCCTGATGACATCAATATTTACCGTCAATTAGCAGGAGGCGTAACGGCTGCTCAATTGCTGCATGGATCTGCTAATCCAATAGGCGGATGTTCTGGCTTAATCAAATTAAAGTGGGGATCTTCTCCAGAGGAGATGCTTATTCCAAACGCACCAAAATTCATCAA
>JBEDCT010000075.1:0-2739 GCA_041176665.1 Bacteroidota bacterium
TTACGATTCTTTCCCTGATTTTACAAAACATTCGTCGGATTTTTTAATTTCGTCCCATGAAAGATAAATATGCTAAAATGAGGTTTTCAACAAAACTGCGAGTTCGATACAGTGAAACAGATAAAATGGGCTTCTGTTATTACGGAAATTACGCTCAGTATTTTGAGGTTGCCCGAGTGGAAGCGCTACGTGAACTAGGAATTGTTTATAAACTTTTGGAGGAAAATGGAATTTTATTACCAGTAACAGAATTCCACATACGCTACCTACAACCAGCGAAGTATGATGATCTTTTGGAAATCAAAACAATCATCTCCAAATTTCAAGGGACGCGAATGTATTTCCAATACGAAGTTTGGAATGAGGATGGGGTTTTATTAAATGATGCGGAAACTACACTTGTTTTTGTAGACGCAAACTCCATGAAACCAATTCCAATCCCTACATTTGTTTTAAACATCCTCCAAAATGAACAGTCTTAAAGCTAATTTTTCTTTTCAATCTTGGGATTCTTCCGTGATTTCATCTAGGTATTCTGTTCGTTTAGGTGAAGAACGAATCGGTGACTACCTCTTACAACAAAGGCTTTCTGCTGCCAAATATGTGATTATTGGAATTCGTGAATGTTGTGGTCCTTTAGCAAATAATGGCAGAACCGGTGCCCAATTTGCTTTCCCCGCTTTTGTGTCTTCGTTTTTAAATACGCAAGTTCATGAACTTTATCCGAAGGAATCTATTTTTGTTTTGGGAGAAGTTGTAGAGTTGGAACAAGGTTTTCAAGGGAAATTATCTGATAAAGTATCTGAGTTAGATTCGTTCTTAGAGCAGATTTTAGACACGTTCTTAGACGCGGGTCAGATTCCAATTTTTATCGGAGGAGGACATAATAATGCTCTCGCTATGATGCGTTGGTCAGCGAAACGTAAAAAATTGGCGGTCATCAATCTAGATGCCCATGCGGATTTGCGTTCAACAGATGTTCGTCACAGTGGCAATTCCTTTTCAACGGCCATGGAAGAAGGCGTACTGCTGCATTACTCCGTTCTAGGTTTGCACGAAGCGTACAACAATGCGCACATGAGGGAAGTCCTGAAAAGTGATCAAGTATTCCATTCATTTTATGAAGCATATGTATTTCAACAAAGAGATTTGTTAGAAGATCTGACAAATATCCTTCGTCATTTTCATACGGACACTCAAGTTGGACTCGAAATTGATATGGATTCAATCGCATACATGCCAAGCAGTGCCTTGTCTCCAAGTGGCTGGACATTGGATCAAGTCCGACAGTTTACGCATCATTTCGTGAAAACACAAAAACATGTTGCTTATCTGAATTTAACAGAGGCGGCACCCAATTCCGAAACGGATTCTTTGATTGTAGGAAAGGCATTGAGTTACCTGGTGCGCGATTTCACTGGAATTTAAAACCTGCGCTGGCTTTCGATTTTTCGACATTTTCTAAACTTACAACACCATCTATCTTGCAACCCTCAGGACTCATGGCTCGACTGATGGTATAATTGAATTGAATGTAAAGTCCGTTCTTTTGGTATTTTTGTTCGAGATTAATCGGGTAGATTGTGTGAAAATCAACAATACTCGATTTACTGAAAACACCTTCGATTGTAATGTAAATCGGACAAGCTTCATTCATGGATATATGCACTTTGCCTAAATAAGAACCTTTTAATTCAAATTCATTCGCAGTCATCTTGCATGGATTTGTTTGGCATGATATCCCAATCAAAAAAATAAGAAGTGAAAACAATGTGATTTTCATGTTTGACTTTTAACAAATATAAAAAAAGAGGCCCATGAAGAGCCTCTTTAAAATCAACCTGTAGCAAAGTTAATTCAGTAATTGTGTAGTTCTAACGTGAGTTTTAGCGAATTGTTTCATAAAAATTAACATTTATCCTTTGATAAAGATCTGGATAGGTAAATTTCGACAAGCAACTACGGAATATATTTGTCCACGTATGCATGGTACTTCATCTATTCAAGCTTTAGTTCAACTCATTGACGACCCCGATGAGTCGGTTTTTGAGCATGTGCGCGATCAATTAGTAAAAATTGGTTCAGAAGCGATTCCTTATTTGGAAAATTCGTGGGAGACAGATTACTATGGATTGCTTTTTCAAAATAGAATTGAAACAATCATTCACGACATTCAATATGACGAAGTAAAATCCAATTTACAAGCGTGGGTTGAATCGACAGAAAAGGACTTACTCAAGGGAGCCATCATCATAGCTAAGTATCAATATCCAGGATTGGATGAGCCTAAAATTCATGAGGCCTTGCAAATGATCAGACGTGACATTTGGCTTGAATTAAATGATAATCAAACAGCTTTTGAGCAGGTAAAAATATTTAACAGAGTCTTTTTTGGTTTGCACCATTTTCATGGCGACAACAAGAATTTCCATTCTTCTGTTAATTCGTATATCAATACAGTACTCGAATCTAAAAAAGGAAACCCGCTAAGTTTATGTTTGATTTATAGCATCATCGCTCAATCGTTGGATTTGCCAATCTATGGGGTCAACTTGCCGAATCACTTCGTTTTAGCCTATATGGATTCCAAATACGCAAGTTTTGCGATCAATCAACAAAATGAATTCGGTGTCCTTTTTTACATCAATGCATTTTCGAAAGGCAGTATTTTTGATACAAATGAAATCAAGGATTTTTTAAATGGGTTAAATTTAAACCATCATCGTGAGTATTTTGAAC
>JBEDCT010000076.1:0-4783 GCA_041176665.1 Bacteroidota bacterium
GTGTAGCGCCAAACTTTACAATTTCTGCTTACCAACCATGGTTGGCTGCGGCAGGAACGACGAACAATGGTTCTTATACACTTTATGATTATTTAGACCAAGGTTACACAGTAATCCTTGATGTATCTGCTACTTGGTGTGGTCCATGTTGGAACTACCACCTTACTGGAGCGTTAGAAGATGTTTATGCTGCTCACGGCCCTGCTGGAGCTCCTGGAGTTTCTTCAACGACAACAGATGACGTAATGGTTATTTGGGTTGAAGGTGACGGACAAACAGCTGACGCAACAATGTTAGACGGAAACGGAGCTATCGGAAACTGGATTGAGCCTGCTGCAGGAACACAAATCCAATTCCCTATGGCAAACCCTGCTTCTGCAACTGCTACGCAAATCAATAACGATTACAACATCGCTTATTTCCCAACAATTTACAGAATCTGTCCTAACCGTATCATTACGGAGATTGGTCAAGCAAGTGCAACGAACATTTACGCAGCAATCGGTGATTGTCCTGCTCCTGCTACTGCAGCTACAGATGTTGCAGCGTTAAACTACACTGGAGCATTGGTACATTGTGAAGGTTCTTACACACCATCAGTTCAAATCCAAAATAACGGAACATCTGCATTAACAAGTGCTACTGTAACGATTACAATGGGTGGTGCAACTGTTTCAACGGGTACATTCTCAGGAAACTTAGCTACTTACGGTGTTGCTAACGTATCATGTTCTCCAATCGCTTCATTTATGGGTGGTGCTTTAGCAGTTACGGTTACTACAACTGGAGATGCTTCCGCAACAAACAATGCTGCATCTGCAACAATTGCCTCTGCATCGAATGCAGTTTCTCAGTTTGTTACTGTAAACATTACTACAGACCGATATGCGTCAGAAACATCTTGGAACATCAAAAACAGCACAGGAGCAGTTGTAGCTCAAGGTGGTGGAAGCTGGACAGATTTAGGCGCAAATGGACAAACGGTTCAAGCACCAGTTCAAGTTACTTTAACTCCTTCTCAGTGTTACACATTCGAAATCTTGGATTCATACGGTGATGGAATTTGTTGTTTATACGGAAACGGAGCTTACTCTTTAACTGATGCTTTAGGTACAGTTGTAGCTTCAGGTGGTGAATTTGCATCAAGTGAAGTAAAAGCATTTAAAACAGGTGTTTTAGGATTGAATGAAATGGAAACAATCGCATTGAATGTTTACCCTAATCCAGCTTCTGGTTTATTGAACGTTTCTTTCGAAGCGAATAACGCTGATTTCGTAATCACATTAACAGATCTTCAAGGTCGTGTTATTTCTTCTAAAGAAATGGCTAACTTGAATGGTACGCAATTGGTTACTTTCTCAACTGAAAACGTAGCTTCTGGAAGTTACATCGTTACTGTTGCTTCTAACGGTACAAAAACAACGAAAAACGTAGTGGTTAAATAATCACTCTCACGATTTGGAAACGCCCTCATTGAGGGCGTTTTTTTTTGACTATACTTTATGTTTATTCCTTTTCGAGATGGCAATTTAATCCCACTGCCAAGCAATTTTACCTTTCCGTTTTATTATACCCCTCATCCCATTGCACTAAAAGCAGTAGGTCAGTTACAAGAGCGCTTGAAATCAGGAGACTTTAAGCATGATTTTGGAATTGGGAGATCAGAACGAAACGGAGCCATTGGAAAAATGTTTGGTGTGCTCGTTGTACAAAACGAATCTGGAGAATTGGGTTATCTTGCTGCGTTCTCAGGTAAATTGGGTAATTCAAACCATCATCAAGGATTCGTTCCCCCTGTTTATGACCTATTGGATCCAACTGGGTTTTTTAGAAAGGA
This sequence comes from Bacteroidota bacterium, assembly GCA_041176665.1. Lineage (GTDB taxonomy): Bacteria > Bacteroidota > Bacteroidia > Flavobacteriales_D > Crocinitomicaceae > UBA952. Next base: position 1,838 of record JBEDCT010000076.1, read on the forward strand.
GGAAATTGAAGTCAATGAGTTGACATTGGAACTTCATCGATTGGAGCAAAACGAAGGGTATCTGCAATTGAAAAACAAAGTTGGCATTCATCGGAATACTTTTCTGCAATGGACGGAGGAAGAAAAAGCACAGTTGAAAAAATCCAAGAAACTCCGACAAGTAAAACGAGATACAGCTGATCAAACAGATGCCTCTACATATAATTTCCTGATCGAGGAGCTGAAGGAAGAAAGTATCCGTCAGCAAATTCAATTCAAGCAACAACAATATGCAAAAAAGTTGGACCTCAACCAAATGGAAGAATCTTTGCAGGAATTTGAACAACAATTAAGCGAATTACGTGAAAAAAGAGCTGCCATGTCGGCCGATATTCAAAGACGGATATTCCAGTCCTATACCTTTCTAAATTCCGCAAATCAGCAGAAAAGTTTACTAGATATTTTTAAAGAAACCCCTTTCAATACTCCACCCGCCGGAGCGGGAGAATGTGCGGCTCCAAAATTGCTGCAATATGCGTTCTTAAATCAATTGAAACCCATTGCCATGGCTGAGTTTTGGTGGGGAATGTCTCCGGAATCCGAAGTGAAAATCCACCAAGAATTTTACCCAGCTTGTCGCGGGAAATGCGAACCCATTCTTTCACATATGTTGAAGGGAATCGAAATGGATGTAAATCCCATGAGCATCAATCCAGCGGAAGGGAAAGAACTTCCGATTATCTATGAGGATGATTATTTGCTATTGGTCAATAAACCAGCAGAATTTTTATCCGTCCCTGGTAAAACCATTGTTGATTCCGTTCAAACAAGAATCCAACATCTCTATCCGTACGCTACTGGACCCTTACTCGTTCATCGACTCGACATGTCCACTTCTGGAATTATCCTCATTGCTAAAAAGAAGGATATTCATGAGTCTTTGCAGAAGCAATTTTTGAAACGCAGTGTCGAGAAAAGGTATATCGCCCTTTTACAAGGATACGTGAAATCAACTCAGGGAGAAATAGAACTTCCACTTCGCGTGGATTTAGAAGACCGTCCGAGGCAGCTCGTTTGTTATGAACACGGGAAACACGCCTTGACAAGATACGAGGTCTTAGAACGAACGAAAGGATACACCCGCGTGTATTTTTATCCTCATACCGGACGAACGCATCAGTTGCGGGTACATGCAGCCCATGCAAGTGGTTTGAACGCGCCAATTATAGGAGATGATTTGTATGGACAAAAAGCAGATCGCTTGTATCTCCATGCTGAATACTTTAGCTTTTGGCACCCAATTACGAAGGAACGAGTTGAAATTACTTGTCCTGCACCGTTCTAATTAAGATCTTTCAACCCAGTCACCATGTTCTTTGATTAAATCAATCAAGGCATCCACGGCTTCTTCAGCAGCAACATTTTTGCGTACTACCGTTTTCTCTTTGTATAAATGGATTTTACCTGGACCCGTTCCAACGTATCCGTAGTCAGCGTCCGCCATTTCACCTGGACCATTGACAATACAGCCCATAATTCCGATTTTAATTCCTTTTAAATGGGAAGTTCTTTCTCGAATTTTTGCAGTGGTTTCTTGTAAGTCAAAGAGTGTGCGTCCGCATGACGGACATGATATGTATTCCGTTTTGGAAATGCGCGTTCGTGTTGCTTGAAGAATTCCAAAAGCTGTCGAATTGATGAAGGTATTTGGCTGTTCACCACCAATCCAAATGCCATCTCCATAACCATCAATGAACAAGGACCCTGCATCACTAGAAACATTTAACTGGAATTTCTCAGCGTCACTTTCTAATGAATCTATTTTAATAATAACGGGAATGTCCATCATTTTATCAGCTAACTGATTGAAAAAATGCCTGAACAACTGTGTTTTGTTGTCGTATTTCGTAGAAACAATGAGTGTCAATTTCTCAAAATCAGCCAGCATTGTGGGAAGTTCATCCTCTGCATGTAACCTTAGAAACGCCATTTGGTCTTTTGGTAGTTCCGTTAACTGATCTACTGTACATTGTGGATAGAATCCAACTCTCTGAGAATAGTGATCCTTCCATGTGTTGAACTCACAGATAACACCGAGTGTTCCCGGGACTTCAAAGTTGAGTAGATTTGAACCAATGTACACATAGTCAGCTGCAAGATCTTGAAGGTTCCATTTATCTAGGGTAACTGAATAATTGTATCCAAAACCATAGAAATTTGCGGGAACAAGTTCCGTTTTTGATGACATATCAGCGATGACCACAGGCACATGTTTTCCACCAATGTTGTGAATTTCTCTGCTCATTCTTCGAGTATACTCGAATGGATTATGAGCAAGTTTCGAAGAATCAAGGGAAAGTGGATATACCGTTTGTTGCTCGTATTTCTCTGCTAATTTTCGTGCAACAGGAATCTCAAATTCCGGTTCTTCGGTTAACGAAACGCGGATTGTGTCACCAATTCCATCCTCCAATAAAGCCCCAATTCCAACTGCGGATTTAATGCGTCCATCTTCGCCGTCCCCAGCTTCTGTTACGCCTAAATGAAGTGGATAACAACGTCCATTCTGCAACATATGATGTACGAGCAAACGGTATGCTTGCACCATCACTAGGGTATTGCTCGCTTTCATCGAAATGACAAGCTCATGGTAATCGTTCTTTTCACAGATACGAATGAATTCCATAGCAGATTCCACCATTCCTTCAGGTGTATCGCCATAACGACTTAAAATACGATCGGAGAGTGAGCCATGGTTGGTTCCAATGCGCATCGCGGTTCCGTATTCTTTACAAAGCTTAACTAAAGGCGTGAACTTTGTTTCAATGCGAATAAGTTCAGCTTGATAACTTTCGTCTGTGTAATCTATCTCTTCGAATTTCTTTTTATCGGCATAGTTTCCTGGATTTACCCTTACTTTTTCAATCAATTTTGCAGCAACTTCTGCCGCATTTGGTGTAAAGTGAA
>JBEDCT010000077.1:0-7166 GCA_041176665.1 Bacteroidota bacterium
CTTTAAAATATTTAATAAGAAACCAAGAATATCACAAATAATCTACAAATAACGATCATTTCAACCCGTTTTCTACTCAGTAATTTTCATTATTTAAGCTGTTTACAAAAAGAAAAACATCTTTTTTAACAAACAATGAGGTGCTTTTAAATATTTATCCTAATTTCGAAGTGTTAAAACCTAGTAAACACAAGTAAAACCCTTGCTTTTTAAACATTTATGACCAGTATTTTTGTTGCCAAATTAGATTTTGGAGTGACCAATGAGCAATTAAGACAATTGTTCGAACAACATGGTAGCGTAATCAAAGTGAATGTCGCTACTGACAGAGAAACAGGTAAATCAAGAGGCTTTGCCTTTGTTGAGATGGCCGACCGCGCAGAAGCGATGAATGCCATTAACTCCCTGAATGGCCATATGATTAATGGCCGTGATATTGCCGTGAAAGAAGCAGAGCAACGTGGGGACACTCGTCCAAACAACAATCCTCGCTCAGGCAATGATTTTCAACGAACATCAACTCCAAGAGGCGACGATCGTAGACCAAGTACATCTACAGGTTCAGATTCTCCTATTATTCCTGTTCCAATTGAAGCGCTCAAAATTGAGCCTAGAAAAAAAGTCAATAAGGATAAAAAACCAGGAGACTCAGACTCAGACAATCGTTCCAAAAAGCCTAAAATGGATGCCTACAAAAAAAGTGGGAAAGCAAATCGATTTTTTGACGATGATGACGATGATGATTTCGATGGAGACTTGTTTTCGTTTAATGACAGCGACGATGAAGATGACAACGATGAGGTAGACAATGAGGATTTAGCATAGCAATTAACGCTATTCAGTTCTTTCGTCGTACCTTTGCAATCCATGTCATCGAACTACGCAGAAAAATTAAAACACCCCGTTTTTAAAGTTGTATCGCAGTATGCAACCGAACATGATGTAGATGCTTATGTCATAGGAGGTTTCGTTCGTGATTTAATCATGGAGCGTCCGTCTAAAGACATTGACATCCTTGTTTTGGGAGATGGTCCTGAGTTTGCAGAGGCCATTGCTAAAATTCTCCGAGTAAAAAAAGTGAGTGTTTTTAAGAATTTTGGAACGGCTCATTTTCGCTACAAAGACCTTGATGTCGAATTTGTAGGTGCACGTAAGGAGTCCTATGTCAGAGACTCTCGAAAACCAATTACTGAAAAGGGAACATTACAGGACGATCAAAATCGTCGAGACTTCACGATCAATACACTTGCACTCAAACTCAATACCGAATCATTTGGAGAACTTGTTGATCCCTTTGGTGGCGTTTCGGACATCGAAAAAGGAATTATTCGCACTCCATTGGAGCCTGAAATAACCTTCAGCGATGACCCATTACGTATGTTGAGAGCCATTCGATTTGCCACTAGATTTGATTTTCAAATTGAACGGACTTGTTTGGAGGCTATGAAAAAACAAGCGGATCGACTTGAAATTATTTCTCAAGAACGAATTACAGAAGAACTGAATAAAATCATTCTTACTGAAACACCCTCGCGTGGATTCAAACTATTGAATTCAACAGATTTACTCAAACAGTTTTTTCCAGAGATGATTGCCTTACACGGCATTGAAACGCGGGATGGAAAAGCTCATAAAGATAATTTCTACCATACTTTAGAAGTATTGGATAATCTTGCGCTAAACAGTGATTCATTGTGGCTGCGTTGGGCGGCGATCCTTCATGACATCGCTAAACCACCAACAAAACGATTTGATTCGGTTGCTGGCTGGACCTTCCATGGCCATGAGGAACTAGGCGCCAAAATGGTGCCGCGTATTTTTACGCGTTTGCGCTTGCCTTTAGACTACAAGATGAAGTATGTCCAAAAATTGGTTCGACTACATTTACGTCCAATTTCCTTAGTGAAAGGTTCAGTGACAGATTCTGCCGTTCGACGCTTACTTAATGAAGCAGGCGAAGATGTGGAGGATTTAATGTTACTGTGCAATGCCGATATCACCTCGAAAAATGAATTCAAAGTAAAAAAATACAAGAAGAACTTCGAACTTGTTTCCGAAAAATTAAAATTGGTTGAAGAAAAAGATCGAATTCGAAATTTTCAACCACCAATCAGTGGAGAGTTGATCATGCAAACGTTTGAATTGGGTCCGTGCGCAGAAATCGGCGTCATAAAAGCGCATATAAAAGAGTCCATTCTAGAAGGAACGATTGAGAATTCATACGAACAAGCGGTTTTTGAAATGCTAAAACTGGGAAAAGAATTAGGATTAACAGTAGCAAGAACTCCCCATTTGGATAAATAATACTAACTTTACCTAACGCGTAAAATCAGTTAAAATGCCAGGATTAAAATTCAGAGTTTTATTGGATTCAGACAAAAATGAAGAGGTTTTTAGAGACGTCTTGATTAGCGACTCTAGTGACTTTGAGTCTTTTTACCATGCCATCATGAAATCCTTTCAATTCCAAGGTGATCAAATGGCTAGTTTTTACGTTTCCAATGAATCATGGGATAAAGGTCACGAAATAAATTTATTGGACATGTCTTATGACGATGATTCCATTGACTCCCCCGCAACTGTCATGAAAAATGCAGTGATCAAAGATTTCTTGGAGGAACCAGATCAACGGTTTATTTTAGTGTACGACTTTATGAAGATGTGGATTTTTCTCATCGAATTAATCGGATATGACAAAAATGAGCCTGAGAGTCCTGAAATGCTTATCGCTATTGGACATTCACCAAGTGAAGCATCACGAGAAGCGCTTGACGAAGATTTATTACACGAAAGTGAATCTTTATCTACAGATGATGAAGAAGACGATTTTGGATTTGATGAGTTTGATGACGATTATTCTGATGACGATTTAAGTGACTACAACGAGTACGAATATTAGTATGAAAGCAGCAGAACAAGATCCAATTGGTCAAGCTATATTGGACTACCACAAAACAAAAAAACCATTTGATATAGTCGTTTCCTCCGATTTATGTGACGATGATATCATTCCAATAGAGGTCCTTTTTCGCACATACAACGATATGCCCGAATTGGAAAAATTGGCCATTAAACTATGTAAAGGACAAGTTCTTGATGCCGGTGCAGGCGCTGGTGTGCATGCGAATGAGCTCATTAAGCGTGGACACACCGTATTTGCCATCGATTCGTCTGAGGGCGCTGTTGAATACATGAAAGGACAAGGGATTTCAGCAAAGCAAATCGACTTTGAATCGTACAACCCACCCGCGAAATTTGATACAATCTTGTTACTCATGAACGGTATCGGAATCGCAAAAAAGAAATCAAACTTATTGAGTTTCTTGAAAAATGCGGGGGAGAAATTAAACAAAGGAGGACAAATCATCTGCGATTCATCGGATGTGAAATATTTGTACGAGGATGAAGACGGTTCGTATTGGATGGACTTGAATTCCGAATATTACGGGAATTTCAAATTTCAAATGCACTATAAAAAAATCAGTGGACCAGAATTCCCTTGGTTGTATGTTGATTACGATACATTACACGATGTGGCGAGTCAAGCCGGATTCAAATGTCAACGCGTATTTGACTTAGAGGCACATTTTCTCGCTCAACTGACAAAAATCTAAGCTAGATTTTAACACGAAATGAAATCCATTTTCACCCTACTCCTCCCAGTTTTCGGTATGCTATATGCTTGTAGTTATTCTGAAGGACAAATGAGTCAATTCGATCAACGAATTGAAAAGTTTACAGCAGGGAAATCCTTCCACTTAACTAAATCAGAAAGTGGGCTTTACACAGAAATCATAGAAGCGGGAACAGGTCGTGAAATTCATTTGACAGATAGCATTGGCGTTAGCTATGTTGGGACCTTGTTGTCAGGAAAAAAGTTTGACGAACAAAAAAACACAATTTACCTGCCAATGCGCGGTGTAATTGATGCTTGGAAAGAAGCTTTAATTGGACAAAAACAAGGCGTTGAATTGAGAATAATTGCCCCACCACAATTGGGATACGGTGCGGGTGGGATGGATAAAATTCCGCCCAATTCCTCATTATATTTCGAATTGCGCGTAGATGACGTGAAATAAATGTTGTTTTACTTGCTATTAACGCCACATTGATTAATTTTGACCACGAAAAATAGAAGTAGCCTTATGAGTGTTTTAGTAAATAAAAATTCCAGAGTCATTGTTCAAGGATTTACCGGTAGTGAAGGTACTTTCCACGCAAGTCAAATGATCGAGTACGGAACAAATGTTGTTGGTGGTGTAACACCAGGAAAAGGTGGAAACACCCATTTGGATCGTCCAGTGTTTAACACAGTTGCGGATGCCGTTACAAGCACGCAAGCAGATACTTCCATCATCTTTGTTCCACCTGCATTTGCTGCAGATGCTATTATGGAAGCTGCGGAAGCAGGGATCAAAGTGATTGTCTGTATTACGGAGGGAATTCCAGTGAACGACATGATTAAAGCTAAAGAATACATTCAAGGATTCGACACACGATTAATTGGACCAAATTGTCCGGGTGTCATTACAGCCGGTGAAGCGAAAGTAGGTATCATGCCTGGATTTGTTTTCAAAGAAGGAAAAATTGGAATCGTTTCTAAGTCTGGTACTTTAACATACGAAGCAGCGGATCAAGTTGCTAAAGCTGGAATGGGAATCACAACAGCTATCGGAATTGGTGGAGATCCAATCATTGGAACAACAACACGCGAAGCAGTAGAATTGTTGATGAATGACCCAGAAACAGAAGGGATTGTCATGATTGGTGAAATTGGTGGAAACCTTGAGGCAATTGCAGCTCAATGGATCAAAGAAAACGGAACGAAACCAGTTGTTGGATTCATCGCAGGTGAAACTGCTCCAAAAGGAAGAACAATGGGTCACGCAGGTGCGATCGTTGGTGGAACAGATGATACTGCAGAAGCGAAAAAACGCATCATGCGCGAATGTGGTATTCACGTTGTGGATTCACCAGCGCAAATCGGAGCGAAAATGGCAGAAGTAATGGCGAACAGATAATCGTTCAGCAACTTAAAGATATGAAAAGCGCCTGATGGCGCTTTTTTTTATTCTCTAAATTTGTGATTGATTTAATTCCAAAAGTCCCAAGTCAAACCAATTTTGATTTGCATACTTGGAAATACATAATGTGAGACAAATGCCGTTGTAGAGGGAACCCAGAAGGAACCAATATTGTCCACTCGAACAAAGAAGCGAAACGTTTCCACCTCTAATGCAGTAGTGAAGGAAAGATTCATGAATCCTTTGCTCATCGTCGGATTGCTTTGAAGTAGATCGAACACGCCCATTTGCGGGACAAATAGCAATTGTTGAAAGGAACTAAAATACTGCGCATCCGTCGCAAACAACATGCGTAATTTCTTCGCTTTAAACACACCACCCTTCCACTGAACATGAATGGAACTTTGATGCTGTGGTTGAAAATTCAAACCTGAAGAAAAATTTATCCAACGGTACTCCGGTTTAACCTGAAGACCTTTATAGTTCCAAGATGCTGAAAACTGGATGCTCTGCCCCTTTCCTTCACTAGCCAGTTGATCATTTCTCCATGTTCCGGCTAACTGATCAAATACGTACACTTTTCTAAATTGCAATGCTTGATATGCTGCTTCGAGTTGAACGGAACCAACTTGTTTTATTGCGGATAGCCGAACTGAATGATTCCATTGGTTTTCCAACGAATTTAATTGGTATTGCACATTATTGCTCAAGTAATTTCGTTGCATCAATTCGGGTAAAGTTGAACTTAGTTTATGTTCTATACAGACATCAAGAAAAGAGAAAGGAAGCATCAATTTACTCAACGATGTAAACCCGGTAGCAGCACCCAAGATGTTGATGGCATCATGGTGTTCCAACTGAAATTTGGCTGTATGAAACGAAAAATCGTTCCGCCACCATAGTTCTGTTGTGTCGTGATAAAGAAGGTTGTCGTGCCAATTTCGAATCCGGTAACTCAAGACACTTTGTACGTTCAACTTGGAGCGGTCAAGGAAAATCCCCACTTCATTCGAGAAGGAACGCTCCCGAAATCGATCTTGTGTTGAATCAAGATTCCAAAATACACTTTGATACAATGTTGCTAAGCTATCAAATTCTTGATAGTCTCTCTTGGACTCATAGAACTCATGACGCGCGAAGAATCCAAGGCCCTTTATGGAATCTTTGTCTAAATCAAAACGATGCTGTAAACGAACAAAGGATAGTGCTTGGTCGGAGTGTGCATTTTCTTTTTGGACAGGCTGTAAATTCACGTCAACGTCAATAATAGGAATTGGACTTGTTAATCCATTCGACCAAGAACGAGACACAAGCTCTTTTCCCGTTTGAACATCAACAGAATAGCGTTTACCTGAACGAAGTAGATGTGCATTAAATTGCTGAAACGAAAAATCATCGTTTCTTAAAAATCCGTTCCCTTTGGATTTGTCGAAGTTCAGGTTTACCAGGATATTGTGTTTAAAAGCCTCTTGAAAATCAACTTTCAAACGCTGAGAACCTTGCGCACCGAAAGCGTATGAAAATCCAAGGTGTGGAAGAGCAGAAAACAACAATGGTTTTTCTGAGACTTTTAGCGCATGAAGCGAACTTCCATTGGAGGAATACAGTTGAAAAGGAGAAAGAATCGCAGCATTTGGTGAGATGAAAAAGGAAGATTGAAACGCTTGCGTAGTGTTCGAAAGTGTATCGAGTGCTCCACCTGATCGATGAGTACTTTTTACCGTATCCACATGTTGATGAAACGCCGTTTGTCCATAAGTAACCACGGAAACCAACAGGAACAAACCGAACAGCGAACCTTTTTTCATAAAAGCAAACATAACAAAAAAAGGGGCTCGAGGCCCCTTAACAATTGGATATTTCTGAAATTACATTGCGTTCACACGAACTTGCAATCCTGATTTCAAGTTTGCAGCTTTGTTCTTGTGAATAATGTTTCTTTTCGCTAATTTGTCTAACATCGTTACAACTTTGGGTAACATTTCCATTGCCTCGTTGCGGTCTTTCGTCTCACGAAGTTTACGTAAAGCGTTACGTGTTGTTTTGTGTTGGTACTTGTTCAATACACGTTTCGTATCGTTTGAACGAATACGTTTGATTGCTGATTTATGGTTTGCCATAACTTAATTGTTAATTAAAAAC
>JBEDCT010000078.1:0-20149 GCA_041176665.1 Bacteroidota bacterium
TGTTTATACTGAAACAGAAAGATTTATTCATGCTGGATTCAAGGTGCATGTAGGTTATGAAAAAACCATAGGTAAACTTACCTTATTCACTGAATATAGCTTTGGAAAAGCAATTGCCGAGAATTACAACTATCGTTATTACCCTAGAAATTTTGTTTCAACAAATTACCAACAACTTGGACTAGGAATCCGTTTTTAAATCTTATATACTATGAAATACTTATTATTATCACTTACATTCTTAATCCTATTTTCATGCACGAAAAAAAAGGATCCAATTATTGATTTTACCGTAACTCAAAATTCAGCTGGAGTTATGGTTCTAAATGCGAATATTTCAGGAATTTCAGCAAAGAAAATTAATTTTTGTGGTTTCACTTGCGGATTGTCAGAAATTCATTCAACGGATTTAAATCAAGTAGTCTCGAGTATCCCTAATAGCAACTCGATTACTCTAACGATGTCTAATTATAATTACGGAAATGGTAATTATGTGGATTTTAGTCCAAATACCACCTACTATTTCACGTGTATTGTTGGAACAAGTGACGGAAAATTTTACCGAACAAAGGTTAAATCTTTATTGACTGATTCTAACATTCCTTGTAATCTAAACAACAATACGTATACAGTTGTAAGTCAAGCAAATTCAAGTCCAATTGAAAATGGCGCGAGCACCATTGCTTATTTGTCTGCAACTTCTAATTCATATAAAACATATAATGTACAATTTGGACAATATCAATTTAAATTCACCTTTTATGGTCAACCGACATCCCAAATTTATACAACTACGACAAGCTCCACTGGATTTGCAAGCAATAGGGTTTATATAAAAAACACTTTTTCCAGTGCAACACTAGATAATAATGCAAATTTATATGTGACCAATAACTTAGACGGGACTTTTACCATGGAGATGTGCGAGGGTAACGCAGATGATTGGGTTTACAGTCCTTCATACGTGACTTATAGTTTTAAAGTAAACGGAAACTACTAATAATGTACGTAAAATCTCATTTTAAAGCCAAGTTCACACTTGGCTTTTTTTATGTTCTATTCTGCGGATCGAACAAAGGCACCTTCGACGTTTAAACGCATGATCCAAACGTTCGATTCATTGGGATTGAATTCAATGGATTTCAAAATTCCTCCACAACGAATAAACGTTTTTTCTTTAAATGGAAGTGGCGCTTGAATCAATGAGAAATTTTCAAAGCAAAGAATGTTGGTGCCGCTTTGATTGGCAGCCGCAGAAAATGCTTTCCATTCCTTTCCCTCTTTACTAAAACTTGTCGAATTCAACGAACCTTCTTTTTTATTGAATGGATGTGCAGCCATAAGGATATTTTGTCCTACTAGCGGCATTACTTCTTCTTTCAGTTTTTTGTAACTCATCTTTCCTTCACTAACAAGTCCTGCACCTGAAAATAAGCGGATATAAACCATGATTGCATGCATTTCCGAAGTGTCACTTGGGTTTGCCGTTAAAAGCGCTCCAGACTTCTTATATACGGGTTTCCAGTCTTCTTTTTTAAGATCGGGAATTAACTGTTGAAAATCCGCACGCGTGATTTGTGCAAAAGGAGTTAAGCAAATGCCACTAAAAATAACTAAGAGAAAAATTCTTCGCATAGGAACCTGTTTAAACTAAAAAAAGCCGTCTTTTCAGACGGCTTTTCAACTATTCAATAAAAGCTTACGCTTTCAATTTCTTAGAGAAGTCAATCAAGATTGGTGTTGCCACGCAAAGTGAAGAGTACGTTCCAATAACAACTCCTACAAGCATCGCGAACAAGAAACCTTTGATCGCAGGTCCACCGAAGATGAACATGATCAATACAACCACAAATAAGATCATGGATGTGTTGAAGGTACGACTCAATGTTTTGTTCAATGAACGATTAATGATCTCGTGCTGACTTTCCGAATCTGTGCTCTTACGTAAGTTCTCACGAATACGGTCAAAGACAATCACGGTATCATTCATCGAGTAACCGATAACCGTTAAGATCGCCGCAATGAAGGCTTGATTCACATCTAAACTGAATGGCAAGTAACCATGAAGTAAAGAGAAGATCGAAATAACAAAGAATGCATCATGCGCTAATCCAACAATTGCACCAATGGAATACTGCCAGTGTCCGAAACGCAACAAGATGTATGCGAAGATCGCTAACATTGCCAAGGACAATGCGATTGCAGATGAGGACCATAATTCACTTGATACAGAGGCAGAAATAAAGCGTTGACCCGTGATTTTGTGATCACCCAATTTTGAGTCACATGCATTCAATCCTTCTGTCAATTTTGTTTTCACTTCTTCCATCGCACCTTCTTTCTTCAATAAGTAGTTGGTAACGATGTCAACGTTATAGTCGTTAGATTTCGTTTTCAAGTCAATGGATGCGATTTCGTTGTTTTCCACAAAAACCTTTTCTAAGTTGGTACGAATGTATTCGATATCCGCTTTCTTATCAAATTTAACAGAGAAGGTATATCCACCTGTAAACTCAACACTTTGTTTTAATCCACGAGAGAAAAGCCCAATCATACCGATAATCGTTACCGAAATAGAGAAGATGTAGAAATATTTACGGTTTCCAACCCAGTTAAAGTTAAAGTTTTGGAAAAGACCTTTTGAATACTTTGTATTGAAAGAAACTGACTTCCCTTTCGACAACCATGTATTGATAATCAACTCACCGATAATAATTGCGGAGAACAATGAAGTAAAGATACCGATGATCAAGGTTGTTGCGAAAGATTCGATTTCACCTGTTCCAAAGATTTTCAAAATCAAGGCAACCAAGAAGTGAGTTACGTTCGCATCGATGATTGAAGGCAAGGCTTTTCTAAATCCAACTCCAATCGCTGAAGTTAAATCGAGTCCAGCAGCTTGTTCTTCACGAACACGTTCGAAAATCAAGATATTCGCATCGACGGCAGTACCAATCGTTAAAACGATACCGGCGATTCCTGCCAATGTCAACACCGCTCCAAACGAAGCCAAACAACCGAAGATTAATACAACGTTCACCGTTAATGCAATGTTTGCTGCCAATCCTGCTTTTCCGTAGTAGAAATACATGTAAATCAATACCGCTAAGAATGCTACTGCGAAGGAAATTAATCCAGCTTGTGAGTTTTCAGCACCGATAGTTGGTCCAACTTTTTGTAATTCTTTGATGACACATGGTGCAGGTAAAGCTCCACCATTTAATAGTCCTGCTAAGTCTTCCGCCTCTTGGAACGTAAAGCTTCCAGAAATTTGTGTTCTTCCTGTTGTAATTGGATTGATGACACGTGGTGCACTGTAAACAACGCTATCCATAGAAATCGCAATGATGCGGTCTTTATTTTCTGTTGTCATTCTACCCCACTCATCAGCTCCTTCTGTCGTCATTTCCAAATCAACCGTGATTTTTCCATCTTGTGAATCGTAACCTGTTGATGCTTTTGAAATGTGTGAACCGTTCACACGTGCTTTTCCACCTTCAGGAATGCGACACGCATATAAGAAATAAGCGGTTTTTTTCGATTTATCATCTACATTCTCTGGTTCAGCTGACCACATGAATTGAACGTCCTCAGGAAATGCACGTTGCACATCACGGCGACGTAAAATCTGATCTACCTTCGACTTATCTGCTAATTCCGTGTATCCCATTGCGAATCCACCTACAGGTTTTACCAACTCTGCCAATGATTTCGTTTTGTTATTCATGTTTTTCAAAGAAAGTCCAGCATCTGGTTTGCTTTCTGCGAGTGTAGTATCTTTTGCGATGGTATCGTTAACAACCTCAGCAACTTCTTCCACTTCTACTTGTGTAGACAAGCGACTTGCATCTTGCCATTGGATTTGAAGTTGGTCCGGCATGTATGTTTCAAAGAACTCCAAATTTGCCGTTGATTGAATTTTCTTAGCTACCGTATTCTCATCCTGAACTCCTGGAAGCTCAATGTACAATCTATTGGTAGACAAGTCACGTTGAATGTTCGGCTGCGCAACACCAAATTGGTTGATACGACGGCTGATGATTTGCTCAACACCATCCATAGAAGATGCAATTAACTTACGGAAGTAAGATTCGATATCGCTATCGGAAGACTTAATTCCAAGTCCATCTGCCTTAATGATGTAATTTAATGGAAGTCCTTTGTTGATTTTTTGGTAAGACGCGATGAAAATATCCAAGAAATCTCCACCATTTCTGCTGTACGATGCCATTGCTGCATCAAAAGGCTTTCTGAATTTTAAGTCCTTCTGATTTTTCACATGAGAACGAACCAAATCCGGGTAAGAAATTTCCATGGTTACACTCATCCCTCCAACAAGGTCCAAACCAAATGCCAAAGACAATTTTTTTACTTCAGAGAACGTTGCTCCTAAAACTGGATACACTGGTTTCTCCGCTTTTGAACGAAGAATCTCATTGATGTATGCAGATTTCGCCAACTCAGCACCTTCTGGAGAGAAGATATCTACTTTTGTGTTATTAGGAAGTAGAACAGAATCACCTGTTACTTTTGCTTCTCTTTTTAATTGCTCAACTTTGAGTACGGCCTCTTTTTCCGCTTTGCGTTCTACCCCACTTGCTACACTAGTAAAGGAAAGCTGGTAGACACACACAGCAGTCAATAAAATTGTCAGAAACCAAAAAAATCCTTTTAAACGCATGTTAATTCGTATTTGAAATTTATTTAAGGTTGCAAATATAGAATTTAGTATCCTGAAAGGCAAATAAAAGTTCGCCTTTCCTGAACAATCGTCGAGATAATTAGTTTGGTTGTTTCGATTGCTGAATCATATCTGTAAATTCGAGCACTGAATCTCCGAATTCATCCCACTCATTTCCGTTCTTTTCACTTTGCTTTTGAAGGTTTTCCACTACATACTCCATCCTATTTTCAGAGAATATTGAATGGATTTCTGTTGCCAAAGCATGTCGATTCATCTCGTGAATGAGAAAACCATTTTCATTTTCAGTGATATCCTCAGCTAATCCACCAACTTGACTTACCAAAACCGGAAGTTGGAAAACATCACACATGGCCTTTATTCCTGATTGGGTGGCTGTACGATACGGCAGGACACAGATATCAGACGCACTGAAATAGACTTGAACTTTTTCGGATGGAATAAACTGATCGAAAAAATAAATCTGCTTGTTTTTAGATTGTTGAATGCAGGTGTCATACCCTTTTCTGTCCCCATATACTTCGCCAGCAATAATCAATTGAAACGAATCATCCAAACTTGAAAAGGCTTCTAACAACAAATCTAATCCCTTATAATCCCTTATCAAGCCAAAAAACAACAGCGTTTTTTTATCCAGATCAACGCCAATTTCTTGTCGCGCCTGTTGTTTGTCCATTTTTTTTCCGAACTGCTGGTAACTGGGGTGCTTAAGTACACAGGTGAATGCTTCAGGTTTCAACTCCAAAACAGCATGTTTTACCGCTTCTGAAAGAACCACGAATCCATCGTATTGATTTAAAAAATACCGGTTAAACGCCTTGTCAAAAAAACGTTTTTCATGTGGCACTAAATTATGAATCAAGGCTATTTTCACTGTTTTCTTCGGTAAAAACGCCGCCCAGAACCCCATCATTGGTCCGAAAAAACTCATCCAGTAACTTGTTAAGAACACTGTTCCACCGGACCTTCTCAGGTGGAATAGTGCAGTCACATATGTCCAGGGACGAAAAGTTGAAACAATTCTAGGAAAATGGAATGTCGATGAAGCATCCTCAAACTGCGATTGACCGGGAAAAAGGAAATTGGGGTATTGTTGGCGAAAGGTAAACGAGTCAACCTCGCGTACTTTAGCTAATGATTTTCGCAATTGTTCACTAAATTGAGCAATTCCCCCTCGAAATGGCGGTAAGGCTGAGAAAAAAGTAAGTTTTTCTTTGTTGCTCACTGTTTTTATTGGTTTGGATCGAGGTTTTTATCCTTGCATCGCTTCAAAAACGACTCCAAATCCTTTCCCTCTAATTTAAATCCATCTCTCCACATCGTTTTGGATAATTGCGTTCCATTCTTATCGTAGTAATAAGCCCATCCGTGAAGAACATCTCTATTGTACCTTACACGTGTCATTACCTGTCCAGTGTTGTAATATTCCACCCACTCTCCAATTCGTTCTCCACCCGCATAATTTCCGGTCATTTTCACTTTTCCTGTCGGATGAAATTCCTTGTAGGCTCCATCTTCTAGGTCATTGACATAATTAGTTACTGAAAGCATGTTCATTTTTCCAGCTTCCAGTTGATCGTTCAGGTAATAAATGATTTTTTTACCATTAAGTTTATCATCTACGTAACTTTCCGCACTCACCAATTCGCCGCGTTCATTGTAGTTGATCCAGATAGAATCCTTTTTTTGATCCCAGTAACATCCTTCTGACATCAACGCTTCGTTTTCGAAGTACATTTTCACCATGGAAAGTTTGGAGTTCGGTTTGTTATCGACAATCGCTTTCAGCGTTCCGGATTCGTAGCGGTACTTAAAAACCCCAACTGGCTTGTCATCCTTGAAAACACCTTCGTACATATGGATTTTCGTTCCGGGAAAGTCTTTATACCATACTCCTTGTTTAAGCCCTTTCGTATCTACTTGATTGACTTGCGCCATCACCGTTCCGAACATAAAAACCCACAAAAACAAACTATACTTCATATGAAAGCTATTAAATCACCTAAACGATTAAGTTCCAAATCCGGTACAACGCTTGTCTTTTCTTGGCTACGAATGAGTACCGTCTTCATTCCTAGATTTTTGCCAAAGCGAATATCGCCATCGGTATCTCCTACCATAATTGACTTCGTGAAATCAATTTCAGGAAATTCTTGTCTTGCTAATTCCGCCATCTTGCTATGCGGCTTTCGCATAAATGGTTCGTCGCCTTTCAATTCTAACGCGGCATATACGCGGTCAAGCTTCGCGCCTGCAATTTGGAATTCACGAACCATTTTTTCATGCATTGACGCCAAATCTACCTGCGAAATAAGTCCCTTTGCGACACATTGTTGATTCGTCACCACAACAACTCGTCCGAATTTACCAAACAATTCTTTGGAGGATTCCAGAACGCCTTCTTTAAATTGAAAATCTGAATATTTTAAAATGTATCCTCCAAAAACACGTTCATTTATTACTCCATCTCGATCAAGAAAGAGGGTCCAACTGACATCTACTTGCGCCAATTTTTCCATTAGAACAATTCGTTTTCTACGAGGTAATGGTTACGTGTTGAAGAATTTCGACCGATTAATTCGGCGAGGAATCCGGCTAGGAAAAACTGAATACCTATGATCATCGCTATTAACGCAACAAAAAATTCAGACCTTTCAGAAAGTCTCAGTGCTGAAGTATTAAAGAACAATTTATCAATTCCCATGTAGAGGAACAATCCAAATCCAAGCACAAACATGAGCATTCCCAATGCGCCAAAAAAATGCATTGGTTTCTTTCCGAATTTACCCATAAAAGCGACGGTCATCAAATCTAATGGACCGTTTAAAAATCGATTTAGTCCGAATTTCGTGACACCATATTTTCGTGCTTGATGTTGAACTACCTTCTCCCCTATTTTGGTGAATCCTGCGTATTTTGCCAGTGCTGGAATATACCGATGCATGTCACCATACAACTCAATGCTTTTAATCACTGCATTTTTGTAGGCTTTTAATCCACAATTGAAGTCATGTAGATAGATTCCTGTGATTCTTCGCGCAGCCCAATTGTATAATTTCGTTGGAATTGTCTTCGAAATTGGGTCATGACGTTTCTTTTTCCATCCGGAAACCACATCAAAATCTTGTTGAACAATCATTTCGTACAATGCTGGAATTTCATCCGGTGAATCCTGTAGGTCAGCATCCATGGTGATGACTACTTTTCCAACTGCTTTTTCAAATCCCACATGCAAGGCAGCTGATTTGCCATAGTTACGCTGGAACTTTATTCCTTTCACATGCGCATCAATTCGTTGCAAATCTTCAATGATGTTCCAAGAACCGTCTTTACTGCCATCATCGATGAAAATCACTTCATAACTCAAGGAATGATCGTGCATCACACTTTGAATCCAACGATGTAACTCAGGCAACGATTCAGACTCATTAAAGAGTGGAATCACAATAGAGACGTTTATTTCTTCTGTCATAGGAGATTCAAAGTTACCAATAATTCATTTATTGTTTTACCCATGGACGAACTTCGTTTTGAAAACGAAGGAAGTACATTCCAGATTTTAAGGATTCAACGGGAACTTCCAACTTCAAATCTTGCGTTGAACCTTGAACCAAAACCTGTCCATTTGTCCCAAATATTGTCCAGTCGCCAATGGCTTTCAATCCATTCACAAACAAACTTTCAGAGGTTGGATTCGGATAAATTGTCCATTCATCGACCTGAATATTATTCACATTTGCCGTTGGTTGATTCGTTACGGTAAAATGATCGAATCCGGCCTCGGTAATATTTACATTTGGACTAAAATCAGAAATCACGATTTGCAATTGCATCGCATTAGTTAATGGAAGGAGTCCAGAAACGGGGAAACTGAAATAGTTGAATTCCATTAAATCTCCTTGAGGTCCGATCACTTGTTGCAGAAGTACACTTGTTGTTCCATTCAGCAAATAAATACTCATTGTGTCGTCAAATGTTCCGGGACCATGGTAACAAAAGAACGAATGCGCAAAATTGATGTATGGAGTGGCATATGAACTTAAGTCCATCTGCGGAGACAGTAACTGGGTAAATCCTTCATCTACATCATCATTATCTGGATTCAATCCCACATCGTTACCGGTAACAAAAGCTGACTTACCACAATCCCATTCCGCGTCGATGGCTGGAACAGTATTGTTTGTCGGATTCGGCACACCTCTTTCCCACATTCCGGCTGTTGCATTTCCAGAAACACTCCAACCGAAGTCAAATTCAAAGTCATCATAGTATCCAGGAACCAAATAAACAGTGAGTATGTTGGTGAATTCCGTCACGAGCGTATCTATGCAAAATGTGGTATATCCCCATTTACCAACTGTCAAACGATAACTTTCTTGATAATACATCACAAAATCTTCTAGTCCCAATCCGTTTGTTATGCCGCTGTGATCGATTAATGGATGAGCTAATCGAATTTGAGCATCTGAAATCGGATTATTTGTTCCGTATTCAAGAACATTCACTTGAACAGTAAACGGCGCAATTGGAATTAACGGAACATTGATCGTTGTCAATGCGCCATTAATAAGAGAAACCGAAAGAGACATTGGATAATAACCTGCCTTGGAAAAGCTGACGGTGTAAATTCCGGATATTGCTGTCCCCGTTGCGTAGAAACCCACTTGATTTGTTTTCTCCAACATCACCGCACTTGAAAGCTGAACACTCACATTTGAAAGTGATTGTCCGCTTACCGCATCTGTTACCGTTCCCTCCAAATAACAGGCCTTGTTGTAGTTCATTCCTAACACATACAATCCTTTGGTAATGTCTGCCGCCACCGCTTTTCCAGATGGAAAAAATGGATATACCCCCCAACAACCATCAAAACCTGGTGTTTGTCCGATGTAGGTATCATAGTTACCAACTTTAATTAAGTTGTACGGATAAGTCGCATCGTGAATGATGACCCCATCGCTGTAATAACTCGTGACTAAGTATTCACCACGAACGTGAACATTGTGTGGAATGACAAATGAATTTGCTGTACTCTGCACACGATCAAGTTCGGTAATGTTTAATCCGTCCGTGATGTCATAAGCGGCAATATACGCTCCTGAAATTTCATCGGTTGTGTAAACAACTTGACCATTAGCAGATGGCCAAACATTGTGTGTAAAAGAATTGGGTGTGGTTTTAGTTCCAATAAGAAGTGGATTCGCTTTATCGGTTACATCGACAATGCTAAAGAATCCATCATAAATATGTCCAATGTACAAGGTGTCATTTCGTTCGAATCCATCATGGACATAATAGGGATCGTAGGTTCCAACTTCCACTGGATTCATTGGGTTGGACTGAAGATCCAGCATAATTACACCGCCGTTTCCGCGATTAGCTCCGAAAATATACCCATATCCATTTGGAGAGGTGAAACAGGTGTGGGCGGACTGCCATGGATTGGAACTAGGTCCTGTGTAAAGAGACGTTGGTAAGTTTGTTGATTGTGGCAAGGGACTTAAATCGATGATCAAAAGTCCATCTTCCGCTTCCGTTGTTACGTAGGCATAATTCCCATAAACACAGGGATCACGCCAAATGGACTCTGTTCCTGCCAACCAAAATACTTCTTGCGGGTTTGCACCATCGGTGATATTGACAATCGACGTTCCTTTCGAAGTTCCGACGATGGCATATTCATTTCCCAGTTCATCCACATAGCCCCAAACATCGTTGAGATTGGCCTGATGTAGTAGCTGGTAATCGATATGCGACAAGGAATCTATGTTCAATTGCGCATTGGACTGAAATCCAACAAGAAACAAAACAAAACTTAGGATTACGTTGCGAATTAATGGCATAATTATGTCCTCAAAGAATAAAAATAGCTGCGAAAATAAAAATAATGATGATGACTAAATACTGCCAAATATCCGGGAAATATTTAATGATCGTTTCTTTCCAATTCATAAAGTAAAAATACGCAAAATTCTGAAACTTTTGACCTTGCAGAAAAGCGATAAAACAAGTCAGCTAATTCATCCGAAGAAGAAAAACTTACAACTTTTTGTATCCCTTGTCCACATGAGGAAAGACTACCTTTGCCAAAAATTTCATCATGAAAAAAAGTCCCTCGTTAGACAAGGATTTCATTAGTGATTTAAGTCAAAAACCTACTCCTTATCGCAAAAAGTAGCATCACATTCTATATCGCATAGTTTACTGAAATTTATTCAAGAAGAACACCCAGAATTCACGGAGAAATGTTTTTTATCGATGAGCGAATTAAGCTCACTTCGCGTTGATTATATAGCTCAAAAACTAAAAGGACAACTTGGAGAATTATCCTCTATGGAGAAATTGGTTATTGATACACTATCGGACGGGGACGAGATCAGCAATCTTGCATTGAGTCCGGATTCCACACCGTTATCACCCGGACAAAAAATGGCCGATCACGTTGCAACATTTGGTGGAAGCTGGATGTTTATTATGTCATTCGGATTTTTCTTATGTGTGTGGATTGTTTTGAATACGGCATTTTTGCTCAACAAAGGATTCGACCCTTATCCGTTCATTTTATTGAACCTCATCCTTTCGTGTATTGCGGCACTGCAAGCCCCAATCATTATGATGAGTCAAAATCGACAAGAGGAAAAGGACAGAGAACGCTCCAAACTCGACTACATGATTAACCTGAAATCTGAATTAGAAATTCGTACACTACACGAAAAGTTAGACCACTTAATCATCCACCAACAACGAGATTTGTTTGAAATTCAAGAAATTCAAATTGAAATGATGAAGGATATCACGCACGGCATGAGTTCTTTGAATAAACAATAATTAGTTTTTCACCAATTCCTTGGTATACACGCGCTGATTTGTGATAATCCTCACCAAGTATGTCCCTGCATTCATGGTAGAAAGATCTAAAAACGATTCAGCAAAAAACTGCGTTGCATTCATTTTCTCTTGCATCAATTTTCTACCTGATAAATCATACAATTCGATGGATGCATCGTTATAAACAGACCCGCTTACTTCAATAGTTGTCACACCGTTCGTTGGATTCGGATAAATCGCAATTTCGTGCGCTAACTCCTCTTCCTTCACGTCAAGTGTAAATCCAACAGAGAAATCGTATCGGTGGTAACTACCAAAATCTGCCGGGAAAAATTCAATGTATGAACCACCAACCTGACGTAAGCGCATTTGACCGGTCGTTTCTCCTTCCACTTGATTCGAATACCAGAATCCAAGTCCATCGTCGTCCGAATCTTCGATGATGATCGAATAGCATCCTGGAGCCAAATTGAAGGTGTCTTTGTATTGTGACTGATTTGTCAAGATATCACGTTGAAACAAAATATTTCCGGCATGATCCACCATGCGGTATTTATTCTCGCTCGCTTTGTTGTTCGTTGTTAACCAGATGAAGAATGGACCATCGATTCGCTCCGGAGCGTCAAATTTTGTCGATGTTAAACTATTTTGATTGTATTCGTCTTCACCAATGATTCCATTGACGTCGGCAACCCATGCGGTAAACGTTTGATTACTGTATAAATCGGTCCACCAATCAATGTTGTCAACCGGCAATTCAATGACTACTTCTTCTAAAAACCCTAGGTTACCTGTCCAATCGTAAACGATATTATCACCGTAAGTTATCCATGCAAAGATGCGGCAAGATGTCAATGGTTGCGCACCAGTATTTTTCAATACCACACGTGGATTCTGACAGGTCGGATTCCATTTTCCATAATATTCCCAATTATTTGGATTTAAAACATCCGAAATGGAAGCATCGTTTTGAAAGTTCGGCGCCGAATACGAAATCAAATCATACGCAGCGATGTAATTCCCTCCTGCTTGTCCTGGATCATTTCCAGGGACAGCATTGATGGCATAATCCAATTTTACCGTATCCCCTGAAGTAACGTATGGTGTTAATTCAAATTCATGTTCTTTTACACGGTCTCCCGGACACCATCCCTCACGAGCGTAAGGCCAGGTTCCACCTTGTCCGATGTTTGGATTATCTCCACATTCCGTTGATTGCCAAATGTTCCAGTTGAAACGAGGAATGCCATCCACTTTGATTTGGTGATTGTTTGGAACCCATTCGCAGCAAGCGCCATCCCCTACTTGACCATGTCCAGACATTCTCGTTTTGATTTTAAACGTTTCTGAAGAATCAGCCAAAATAATTGGTTTCTCTTGAAGAACAACATCATTGGCCATTTGAGCGAAATTATAGGATTTAAAGTCACTCCAAATTGGCTGACGGGCATGCACGT
The DNA here is from genome assembly GCA_041176665.1 of Bacteroidota bacterium. Taxonomy (GTDB): domain Bacteria; phylum Bacteroidota; class Bacteroidia; order Flavobacteriales_D; family Crocinitomicaceae; genus UBA952. The sequence goes on from JBEDCT010000078.1 coordinate 12,988, forward strand.
CTCTCGGTGGAATTCCTTCAATAAATGCAAATTTCAAGTCAATTAATTCTTGGGTATTGTGAGCCGCTAAGTCAACCAAACCTTTCAAATACATTTGATAATCTGTCACATCGTATTTCCAAGTAAATCCATTTGGACCTAAATCGAATTGAATTCCATAAGGCGTAATGTATCGTGCAATCTCCACATCTTTGACCAATTCATATGGTGGATTATAACAAACGATTGGTGAATTTACGAGTTGCGTGGTAGTCGTATACGCAGACTGACTGATAACATTATTGTTTTGATCAAACACAAAAGCAGCTCCCTGTGGAACGCCAACATAACTTGCGACAATATCAAAATGTCTAAACAAAGGCATTTGAGAAAAGACTACGATTGGCTCGATGATTTTTTTCTGATTCAAAACAGACGTTTGCACGACGGAAGTATTTACTCCTTGTCCAAATGAAAGCAAGGGCATAAAAGACTCTTGTTGAATTCCTGCCAACGGCAAATCATCGAATCGAATCATTCCAAATTCAGAAGGCATTAACTTAAATTGATTTGGCGACTTATCAACGGCGTAGTTGAGGTTGTCAAAATCATAATACACTTTTAAATTGGACCAATTTGGATGACTGTTGTCGATTTTTTTCTGATAGTTAGCTAGAATTGTTGCTTGGGAGAGCGCCACATTGTACACCCTAAATTCATCGATGCTTCCTTTCCATTTGATCCCCTGGTCTTTACTTGCTCCAAGAATAAATCGGTGAATGTATCCCATGGAACGATTTAAATTTGTTCCAGAATGCCATAATTGTCCATTTTTGTAGATGAACATCTCCCCGGTACTTTGTTTTTTTACGAATGCCCAATGATTCCAAACATTGTCGATTTCATTCGTCGACATCGCCTTATTGATTCGATCGTAGCCCGTTTGATTACCTGCATCCCAATACAAATTGTTATTGCTCCATGGCATATGGATATTCAAAATACGGTTTCCAAGAGTGTCGTAGGCTTCAAGAAAACTCGTATTTGTTCCAGCGACTCCATTTCCTTTGACCCAACATTCGATGGTTACTTCATTCCCCATGTTTTCATCGGAATACTCTAGCATGGTGTAATTAGTTCCGTTTAAGGATAAGTATCCATTTTTACCTTGGTAGGATAAGGCCTGGTTTGTTGTAATCGAACTTGTCTCAAAACTTAAGGAATTCGCTGATGGCACATCATTTTCGAAATAAAATTCAATAACAATATTCGAAGATCCATCCCATGTGAATGTTTGATAAAAGGCCAATTCGTTGGCACCAATGCCCAAGGGACTAAGTCCACCTGGTAATCCTGCTGATGCGTTATATACTTCGGTGAAACCAGTCGAATGAAAGGTTAAAAGTTCGGTCTCATTTGTGGACTTCATTCGAATACTAGGATAGAATAACTTTCCATCCACAGCGATGTCGTTCAAATAGATGCGCAACGATTGTACATCACCCGCCTGCACTCCCGCTTGCAACAATTGTGCTTGAGTGAGTAACAGTTGAAAACGCCCACCCTTCTCATCTGTTTTGAATGGCCAATTGTGTGTGCTTGACATCGTATTTGGTGTCGAATAACTTAAACCACTCAAGGTTCTTGTCCATTCGTCTCGCAAGTGCGTATTTGTTTGCGCGTATGGAACAGGTGTGAAATTAATGCTGTTTGGTGTGGACCAATTCGATAAGAATTGGCTTGAGTTATTTGCAACGGAATCGAACAAACCGGTATGATCAAAAACCCGTGTATAAGTCAGGTAGTCCCACTCTCCACAATCATATTGATCCCAAGTAGTTAATGGACTGCATTTCAACTTGTAGTACATCATTACTTTTTCGAAACGCATGGTATCCAACTCCTGAGGGAACTGAAACCATGAACGACGAGTGGTAATGGAATCGAAAGTAAATGTCTGTACCCAAGTGGTATCTTGAGCTTTTAACTGAAATCCAATAAGTACAAATGAAAGGTAAAGTATTATTTTTCTCATGGTAGTAGGTTAGAATGCTCTAAAATACAAATTACTACGGAGGAAAAAAAATATTAAAACTCGAATAACTGACCTTGAGTTAAGGTAAGGAACTGATTTGAAGGAACATACTTTCGCTTGGACAATCGCGCGACCATTCCTACTTGTCTTTTTTGCTCGTCATGCGTGGAAATAATCGTTTTAACGTTCAATTTTTCAGCTAATTGTAGTGCCTTATGCAAACCCAAATTAACTGTTCCGCCTAGGTAGAAAGGAAGTTTATACGTGGTGACTGTGGTAAGCAAAACAGTTGCTTCTTTGTGGTTCTGAATTTTCCTTGTCCCGTGGGGTGCGTAACACATGGTTGAAGTGCCGTCAGAAACCAAATACGCGTGGTGCACTAAATCCAAAAGACCGGTTCGTGAGATTTTCTCTAGGAGGAATGGTGCATCCGGCAAGGACAAGAAGGTTCTAAAATGATTCCATTTTTGTATTTTCCGTTTAATAACAGGCAGGCAAATAATCGGGATTTCACTCGATAATTTTACTAATGTTTCTTGGTCGCAATGATCCGTGAAGGGGTGAGAGATAAAAATGAAATCCGGATGTGGGATATCGGAAATATCAGGTTGTTTATCCAAATGATATTGTGTGGAAAAGCGCGGATGGAAGTCCACTTGACTTTCGGAAAACCATGGGTCGACTAGAATCTTCAGCCCATTTATTTCCCAGAGCCACGAACTATCCGCATTTAATTTGGTGATTTTCATCGAGAACTAGCTCATGAACATCTTGACAGCTAAGCTTAATTTTTGTTTGATTTCCGTACGATCAACGATAAAATCAAGGAATCCATGTTCCAACAAAAACTCGGAGGTTTGGAATCCATCCGGCAAGTCGCGTCCAATTGTTTCTTTCACGACACGTGGACCAGCAAATGCGATTAAGGCACCTGGTTCAGCGATGTTAATGTCACCTAACATGGCAAAAGAAGCGGTGACACCACCTGTTGTTGGATCTGTTAAATAAGAAATGTAGGGCAACTTCGCTTCGGATAATTGTCCAAGTTTACCAGAAACTTTCGCCATTTGCATCAAGGAGTAACCAGCCTCCATCATGCGAGCTCCTCCTGATTTCGAGATAATCATAAAAGCTGCATTGGATTTAATCGCTTCATCAATTCCGCGTGCAATTTTTTCTCCCATAACGGAACCCATGGATCCACCGATGAACTGAAAGTCCATGGCAGAAATAACCAGGTTTTGTCCGTCAATGGTTCCTTTTGCTGTACGAACGGCATCTTTTAATCCAGTTGCTTTTTGTGTAGCAGAAACTCGGTCTACATATTTCTTAGTGTCCGTGAACTCCAATGGATCTCCAGATGTTAAATCCGCAGCGATTTCCGTGTACTTACCTTCATCGAAAATTAAGTGGAAGTATTCCTCTGAACCGATTCGTTCATGATGGGAACAACGATCACACACGTAATTATTCAGTGCGAGGTCGTCACTGGTAAACAATGTTTTGCAGTTTGAACAACGTACCCAAAGTCCTTCAGGGACCTCTAGTTTATCACTAGTTGCTGTTGTAATTCCTTCTTTACTTCGTTTAAACCAAGACATTTCCTTCAATTTAAAGTGTGTTAATATTGTTTAAATCCTCAAAAGATTGCGAGAGTCGTTTAATGAATGTTAATTCACCTTCTCGCATGAACTTTCTTGGATCATAGTATTTTTTATTCGGCAATTCATCCCCTTCAGGATTTCCAATTTGTGTACGAAGATACTCCATATTTTCTGCAACATAATCGCGTACACCCTCTGTAAAGGCAAATTGCAAGTCTGTATCAATGTTCATTTTCACTACACCGTAACCGATTGCTTCGCGAATTTCCGCTACTGATGAACCTGATCCACCGTGAAAAACAAAATCAATTGGATTTGGTTCTGTTTGGTATTTCTCTTGAATAAATTCTTGTGAATTTTTCAAAATAATCGGTGTCAACTGAACATTTCCAGGTTTATAAACACCGTGAACGTTTCCAAACGCTGCGGCAATGGTAAACCTTGGACTAATCTTCATCAACTCTTCGTAGGCGTAAGCAACCTCTTCTGGTTGCGTATACAATTTGGAATTATCGACATCCGAGTTGTCCACTCCGTCTTCTTCACCGCCAGTTATTCCCAATTCGATTTCAAGCGTCATTCCCATTTTGGACATACGCTCCAAATAACGTTTACAGATATCTAAATTCTCTGCCAAGGATTCCTCGCTTAAGTCAATCATATGAGAACTGTAGAGTGGCTTTCCTGTTTCTTTAAAAAACTGTTCACCTGCATCTAAAAGTCCATCAATCCAAGGAAGTAATTTTTTCGCACAGTGATCGGTATGAAGAATCACGGTCGCTCCGTACGCTTCCGCCAAAGCATGAACGTGTTTTGCTCCTGCTATTCCACCTAGAATTGCCGCTTTCTCATGTTCGTTCGAAAGTGCTTTCCCGGCAAAAAACAGACAACCTCCATTCGAAAACTGAATGATGGCCGGCGCATTTAACTTTGCTGCCGTTTCCATTACACCGTTTACTGTGCTTGAACTAGTCACATTCACTGCTGGAAGGGCAAATCCTTTTTCTTTCGCAAGTTGAAAGATTGCTTGGACTTCATCCCCAGTCGCGACTCCTGATTTGATTAAATTACTCATTGTGTTGTTGATTGATGTCGCAAAAGTAGTAAAATTAGGTCAAAATGCACTTGATATTTTTGGCTAAAACAATCCGCTCACATTCATCCACTTTAGCAAAGATAGACCTCCATAAAAATCCAAAGAAAATGAAAGCTTGATACAATATTCTACCATTCTATGCGTTAAACAAGAAAACATGAAATAAGCCTATGGTTCAAAAATTTTACTCCGAAACGTTAGTGGAAAATGAAGCGAAGTTAAAACCTTCAAATGCGGCACTTAATTTTATCCTGAATTACAGTAAAGCACTTGAAGTGAAGAAACTGAAAAAGCATAAGGTCTTCATTTGCAAAAACTAAAAAAAAGCTCTGACAGATTTGTTAGGGCTTTTTTTATGCTTTCAATTTAAAATCGATGATTTTCTGTATTAATTCCCAAGGCAATTCATCCTTCAACGGAAATTGAATAGATCCTTTCGCAAATTTGAATCCTTTCAACTCTTCACTCAATTCCTTGATTGGTCCTGCACCAGGATAAAAGCCAATGTGCTTGGCGTATCCCGCATAATGAATGAAATTTTTTCCATTCAATTTAAAGGTCGGGATTCCATAATTCTTTGTTTCTTCGAGTCCTTCAACGGAATTCAAGAGAAAAGATCGTAGTTCCAATAGTTTTTCCTGTGTCTCTTTTGGAAAGGATTGAATATGTGCTTCTACCTCGGGATGCATGCCTTATTCTTCGCAAAAGGTTTTAAATTGATTTAAAATCGATTGCCATCCAGCTTCTTGCAATTCTAGGGTGTTTTCCGTTTCTGGATGAAAACGCTCCGTTACATGTGTCGACAATCCTAAATCTGAAAACTCAATTTCCCATTTGCGTCCATCACCCAAAGTAATGGCAATGAATTCCTGATCTTCAATCTCGTCATAGGTCCCGTGAAAATCGAATCCCGCCGACCCATCCACCGCTTCCATGCGAAACGTAAAGGCGCCTCCATTACGTAAATCGATGGATGCCTTCGGACAACACCAAGACTCGTGTGCGAAATTCCATTTCGTCACGTGTTCACTTGTGGTCCATTTCTCCCATACTTCGTTGATGGGCGCTTCAATCATTGCTTCTACTTCAATCCATTCTTGTTCCATAAAACAAAGATAGGAAAAGTGTTATTTCATTCAACGCGTCACCTGATATTCCTTACATTTGTGACAATGGACTTTAAACTTGTTTCCGACTTTCAGCCAACTGGTGATCAACCCGAAGCGATACGTCAATTAGTCGCTGGTTTAGCAGCGGGCGTTAGTGACCAAACGTTATTGGGTGTGACCGGAAGTGGAAAAACGTTCACAATTGCCAACGTTGTACAGCAAATTCAACGTCCAACCCTTGTTCTGTCTCACAACAAAACACTCGCCGCCCAACTATACGGGGAATTCAAACAGTTTTTCCCAGAGAATTCGATTGAATACTTTGTTTCCTATTACGACTATTATCAACCGGAAGCCTACCTACCCACAACTGGTGTTTACATTGAAAAGGACTTACAAATCAACGATGAGATTGAGAAATTGCGTTTATCAGCTACCTCCGCCCTTCTTTCTGGACGTAAAGATGTCCTTGTGGTCGCATCGGTTTCTTGTATTTATGGAATTGGAAATCCGCAAGAATTTCGCGAAAGTATTTTACACTTAACTGTTGGTCAATCCGTCGCGAGAAATAAATTTCTCTTCAGACTAGTAGAAAACCTTTACCAACGAGCTGGAGATAAATTTGAGCGCGGTATGTTTCGTGCCATCGGAGAAACAGTGGACATTTTCTTAGCTTATGCTGATTATGCGATTCGAATTGGATTTTGGGGCGATGAAATTGAAACTATTTCCTCCATTGATCCCGAAACGAGCGAGCGTATCGAAACGTTCAAAGAAATTGATATTTTTCCAGCAAATTTATTCGTTTCAAGTCCTGATAACACACGTCAAGCCATTGAACATATTCAAGATGACCTTGTCGTTCAAGTTCAAAACTTTAAGGAGGATGGAAAACTAGAGGAATCCAAACGCCTTGACGAACGAGTAAACTACGACCTTGAGATGATTCGAGAGCTCGGCTATTGTTCGGGGATTGAAAATTACTCGCGTTATTTCGACCGACGCCAACCCGGTGAGCGCCCCTTCTGCTTACTCGATTACTTTCCCGAAGATTTTCTATTAGTGATCGATGAAAGCCACGTCACCTTGCCACAGGTACGCGGAATGTACGCCGGTGACCGTGCGCGAAAAACAAATTTGATCGACTACGGATTCAGACTCCAAGCGGCAATCGACAACCGTCCACTGAAGTTTGAAGAATTCGAAGGTTTCCTGAACAATACGATTTATGTTTCGGCTACCCCATCGGACTACGAAATGCAACGTTCAGAGGGAATTATGGTGCAGCAGTTGATTCGTCCAACCGGACTATTAGATCCAATAATCGAAGTGCATCCAT
>JBEDCT010000079.1:0-4799 GCA_041176665.1 Bacteroidota bacterium
ATATCACCTCATCAAACATTGACAATTAGAATTTAAACGGTATATTTGTTCCATGAGTGATTTTGTCGTTTCCGCCCGCAAATATCGTCCACAAACCTTTGATACGGTTGTTGGACAGCATTCGATTACGAATACGCTCAAGAATGCCATCAAAAGTGAACATTTAGCACAAGCTTTTTTATTTTGTGGTTCGAGAGGAGTTGGGAAAACAACAACAGCTCGAATTTTAGCTAAAACAATCAATTGTTTTAACCCGACTGAACAAATCGAAGCGTGCGACCAATGTGATTCGTGCTTATCCTTTCACACGGGAAATTCATTAAACATTTACGAACTCGATGCGGCGTCAAACAACTCCGTTGACGACATTCGCAGCTTAATTGACCAAGTGCGCATTGCACCACAATTAGGTACGCACAAAATATACATCATCGATGAGGTTCACATGTTATCGAATAGCGCCTTTAATGCATTTTTAAAGACTCTTGAAGAACCGCCAAAACACGCCATCTTTATTTTGGCAACGACGGAAAAACATAAAATCATCCCAACCATTCTTTCCCGTTGTCAGATTTTTGATTTCAGTCGCATTCGTGTAAAAGATATTGCTGATCACTTGGCTCAAATCGCCACAAAGGAAGGTGTTTCCGCTGACCCAGAAGCCTTGCATCAAATTGCCATGAAAGCAGATGGTGCTTTGAGAGATGCCCTTTCTATCTTTGATCAAATCGTCACTTTTGCTGGAACGACATTGACCTACAAAGATGTATTAGACAATTTAAACATTCTTGATTACGAATATTACTTCAAGGTAATGGACGCAGCGGAGAAGGAAGATATTTCTTCATCACTTTTGATTTTGAATGATATTTTTGAAAAAGGATTCGATGGACATCATTTCGTTGTTGGTTTGTCAGAGCATTTAAGAAATTTATTGGTGTGCAAAGATGTTCGTACCTCTAATTTATTAGAAGTTCCGGAAACCGTTCGCCAACGATTTGTCGAACAATCGAAAGAAATGGAAGCGCAGCGCATCATAAAGGCACTAAGTATTCTTAGCAAAACGGATGTCGACTACAAATCTTCAAAAAATCAACGTTTGTTGATCGAAGTAGCGCTCATGCAACTCTGTTCACTGAAACAAGAGTCTGAAAAAAAAAAGGACTGACGGATAGAATTGACATTCTACCTTTTCCGAAACAAACACTCCGAAAATCAAGTACCTCAGCCCCGGTCAACAAAGAAGCTAGTGCCGTTAGTCCTGTGAAGGAAAGTGTGGTTGAGAATAAAATTCTAACGAGTCCACAAGGGAATATCTCCACAAAGCATATTTCCATTAAAGAATCCATTGAAAAAATCAAAGAATCTCAACAACAAGGGAATATCGAGGATTTACCAAGAGAAGGATTTAGCATCGAACATGTGAAAATGTTTTGGAAACAATACGCATATGTCGTGAAGGAAAATGGACTGGAGACCTTTTACAATGCTTTGATCAAAAGAGATCCCGTTTTAATTGGTGAGGAAGTATTGGGAATCGTGGTGGACAATCAAGTTCAAATGGACTATATTCAAGCAGAATTGATGGGATTCATTGAGTTCATGCGTAAAAGTTTACAAAATTACCATGTGGACATACAGCTTTCCATGAGTAACGAGCCCGAAAAAGAAACTAAATTTTTGACAGGAAAAGATAAATTTTCAGCGCTTGCACGTAAGAATCCGAACTTACATACCTTGAAAAATTTGTTCAACTTGGACATAGAATATTAGCCATGCATCCGCTTTTTCAAACGATTCACCTCAGAGAAGAACTGCATACAAAAGTCGAAACATTTTGCCAGCAATGGGAAAACGGAGATGCCATCCGGATAGAGACATCCGGATCGACAGGTAAACCAAAAGAAATCACGTTTACAAAACAACAATTTACCGTTTCCGCGCTAAAAACCATTGCTTTTTTCGACCTTAAAAAAGAAACTAAATCACTGCTTTGCTTGTCCCCGGATACAATAGGTGGGAAAATGATGATGGTGAGAGCGCTGGTTGGGAATTATTCCTTAATGCTAACCAATCCAAGCTTAGATCCATTCGAACACGTGGAGGAACAAATCGACTTTGTGGCCCTAGTTCCAGCGCAGTTGGCACATATTCTAAAGAATCCTAGTTCTCTTAGCAAGTTGAAAAAGGTCAAGCACATCTTGATTGGCGGCGCTGATATTCCAGAGGAATTGAGTCAGCAACTTCGTTTACATGGAATAACGGCCTATCAAAGTTACGGGATGACCGAAACGATTTCCCATGTAGCCCTTCGACAAATTGGACGAGATACCGCTTACCTAGCATTGCCTGGAATTCATTTTACAACTGATAATCAGTGTTTAACCATTCATTATCCGGAAATACAGTCAGAAGCCATACAGACCACCGACACAGTAGAATTGCTCGATGAATTTAGGTTTCGATGGAAGGGTCGAGCAGATTTCGTCATTAATAGTGGTGGAAAAAAAATTCATCCAGAAGAACTAGAAAAACGACTTTCGCCCTACATTTCGGGACGTTTTATCCTCAGTTCCATTCCTCATCCAATCTGGGGAGAAGCACTTGTTTTACTATCGGAGCTTCCTATTACACTCAAAAAAGAAACGCTTGTCCACGAATTTTTACCCGTAGAAATTCCGAAATTCGCCCAAACCGTTCCAATGATTTACACGGAAAACGGAAAAATCCAGCGAAAACTCACCCTTGAACAATCCCAAGATCATGCGTGGATCAGCCTATAAAGTATTCGGATTAAATCCCGGAGCAAGTGAGGAAGAAATCCGCAAGCGATATAGGGAATTGGTGAAAAAGTTCCATCCAGATGTCAACAAAAATCCACGTGCCGAGGAAAAATTCATCGAAATTCAAGCAGCTTACGAGCAGTTAATGGACGGAAATGAGGAACCAACTGAAATAGAATCACCGGCTGAAGCATCCTTCCAAACAAAATACGCTGATTACCGCGCTCATGCACGTCAACAATTTGAAGCGCGCAAGAAAAAAGAAGCCGAAGAACTCGAAAAACTGTATGTCCGGTTACAAACTGGTCCCGTTCATTTACTGCATCGCTGTATTGCACTGGTGAGCCTAATCGTTGCAGTGGCACTAATCTTGGATTTGATTTTACCAAATCAACGCGTTTCGGCAGTCATTACCTCCTACTCCACGGAGGTCTACCAAAGTATGAACGGAAACCTCGTAAGTCTCGCGAAAACTAATCAAGGGGAAAGCTTTTTTCTAAATGCTTTTTCTAATCGATTTTTCGACATCAATCCATTTATTGAAATCAAGAAAACAGTTATTTTCCATCAATCTGTTTCAGTCCTTTCCTATAGCAATGAATTTTTACAAGAAATACCCATTCATTTTAGCTTCTACTGGGCCCAATTCGTGTTGTTTCCCTTCTTTTTTATCCCATTGATCTTCCTCATTTACCGAAAAAAGGACCCTTATTTCATAATGGGTTCGTATTTTTCTCGATATGCTAGCGGCCTCTTATTGCTGTATTTTTTAATCAGTCAAGACCGCTGGTATCATTTACTCACACTTGGATTCTATTAACATGACGAAAAAAGAAAAAGCACAGTATGTTTTGACGGAGTTGGACAACATTTATCCCGAAACACCGATTCCATTAGATCATGACGATGCGTATACCCTATTGATTGCGGTTTTACTTTCCGCTCAATGTACCGACGAACGGGTGAATAAAATCACACCGCTGCTCTTTGCGAAAGCTTCGAATCCAAGCGACATGATAAAACTCAGTATCGAAGAAATTCAAGCGATTATTCGTCCGTGTGGACTCTCACCGAAAAAAGCATTTGCCATTTGGACCTTGTCCAACATGATTTTAGATGAACATCAAGGAGAGGTACCAAATTCCTTTGAGGCATTAGAGGCCTTGCCGGGCGTTGGACATAAAACGGCATCAGTTGTCATGTCGCAAGCTTTTGGACATCCCGCTTTTCCCGTGGACACCCACATTCATCGACTTCTTACCCGTTGGGGATTGACATCCGGGAAAAACGTGGTGCAAACCGAAAAAGATGCGAAGAAATTATTTCCAAGAGAATCATGGAACAAACTTCATTTACAAATCATCTTTTATGGACGGTCCCATTCACCTGCGAGAAGTCCAAAGAAAGATGTGGATTATATTACCGTCCAGATTGGAACCAAGAAGGCCTTGTTGGAGCTTAAGTGATATGAACAATTGTTCATAAGTACCTTTCACATCTTTTTCATAAGAAATTGAATCGGACAATGGAAGGATGATTTTCGAATCCGTATATTTGTTACATGGACAATCCTGATAACATTCGAAAACCTATTACACGCTTAAAAACGCAAGGTCAATTGATCAACGAACTTGGAAGAATACCTCCTCAAGCTGTTGACATTGAACAAGTTGTACTTGGCGCTATGATGTTGGAGAAAAACGCAGTGAACGATACCATTGATATCTTGAATCAAAATAGTTTTTACGATCCAAAGCATCAATTTATCTACAAGGCGATTCATGAATTGTTTGCGACTACAAATCCAGTTGACCTGGTAACCGTTACCTCTAAACTTCAAAAAAATGGTGAGTTAGAGGCTGCAGGTGGTGCAGCGTACATTGCTGGATTAACCAATCGTGTAGCTTCCTCCGCGCATATACAACACCACGCCCGCATCATTTCCGAAAAATACATCAAACGTGAGCTCATCCGTGTAAGTAGTGAAATCATTCGCGATGCTTACGATGAAACGCG
>JBEDCT010000080.1:0-6050 GCA_041176665.1 Bacteroidota bacterium
ACACTTCTTTATCGTACTTAACAATACATCATGATAAGGTCCGTAATGTGCATCCAAGGTTTCTGTTCCTCTATCGATGTACAACTTTACTTTTTTTGGAGAAGGAAGAGTTTTACTTAAATACCTATTGAACGGAAGCGCCAATTGATTCATCGCGTCATCCCCCGTCATTTGGAAATTTATCATCGGGGTATGAATGGATAAACAGGCAGCACCGCCGAAAGTCTTGGGATTTTGAGTTAAACCGTAAAGCGAAATCAATCCACCCATACTAGAGCCTATTAAAAAACGGTCATTTCGTCTATGACTTACCGGATATCGATCTTCAATAAATGGAATGAGCTTTTTTGTCATCCAATCTACGTAATGGTCAGCTCTCAATTCGCCCTTCCATAGAGTAGATGTAAGCTTTGAAACATACGCAGTATCCATGAAATTTGCCGCTTGCTCTGGAAAAAATTCAGCATAACGATTGGGAGGGTCATTGTAAATTCCAACGACAATAAACGGACGCGTTGTTCCAGTTCTTTGCAAACTATCCGCGGTTTCATCAACTCTCCATTCCTTTTTGTTCCAAGTGACCGTCGAATCAAATAACATTTGCCCATCATGCATGTAAATAGTAGCGTACTCCACCTTAAAATTATAATCAGCTGGCAACCATACGGCTACTTGACGTGATGTTGAATCGCTAAACGGGAGTTTAAAACTTTGTAATGTTCCAGATGATACGTTTTGATCGTTTGGGACAATCGAAACGCTTTTACTTTTTTGAGCATAAAATGTACAAGGACATAAAAGTAAGAGTAGTATGAAGGATAAGAATTGTTTCATTTGAATCACGTGTGGAAATTATTTCACAAGAATACTTCTTTCCTATCAAGAATCAAACGGACAAGTCGTATTTTTGCAGTAAAATTTAGCACATGTTGGATAAACTTCTTGCCTCTCTTTTTTCCATGCGATGGATGACCGTTGGATTAATCTTATTTTTAGTTGGAATTGGTGCAGCTACATTCATTGAATCTATCTATGGAATTCAAAGTGCAAAAATCATTATTTACAATGCTCTTTGGTTTGAATTGCTACTTGTATATTTATCACTAAACCTACTCTCTAACATATTCAAGCACAAGATGTTTCGACGCGAAAAAATCGCAACGTTGATGTTTCACTTGTCTTTTTTGGTCATCATTTTTGGCGCGGCAATTACGCGTTATGTGAGTTTCGAAGGACAAATGGTCATTAAAGAGGGAAAATCCTCTGATTTCATCTACACGGCTGTACCTCATGTACTTGTACACATGCAAGATTTAGCCAGTGGAAAAACAAAAACGGAAGCGCACCAATGTTTCTTGTCCGAGATTACCGACAATGATTTCTCCTACTCTACCGATTTTCAATCGAAAACCATTGATATCAGTTACGTAAATTTTCAATCGAAGATGATTGACTCATTAGTGGTTCGACAATCGTTTAAAGAAACGTCACTGGAGTTAATCACGGATGGGATGAAATCAAATTTCCTTACTGAGAATGACTTTTTCATGGTCGGAATGGTTCCACTTTCTTTTGGGCCTGAACCAAAATCTCCAGGAATGCAGGTTCGTAAAAAAGGAGATAGCTTGCAAATAAAAACAGCAGTTCCATTGACTTATTTGCCGATGTCTTTAATGAAAAAAGCAAGACAAAGTGGTGAGCAAGTTCCAGATTCCATGTTTACGAATGTTCCATTAAACACTTGGGTGGAATTTAAAACAACAACCTTATACCATTGCGGGGACAAGCAATTTGTATTCAAACGCGCCTTGAATCATGCAAAAAAAGTTCTTATGCCATCTGGCAAGAAAAATGTGGGTTCAGACTATTTAACTGTTCGTGTAAGCGACGGTAAAGCAAGTAAGGTCATTCAAATTGAAGGTGGAATCGGTGCTATTCCAACACCGGTTCGTTTTGCCATGAATAACATCATGTACCAATTGGAATACGGGTCCATTCGTAAACCAATTGACTTTCAAGTATATTGTAATGATTTTAAATTAGATAAATACCCAGGAAGTGAATCTCCTTCATCCTTCTCAAGTGAATTAACCTTAATTGATGCGAAAAGAAAGGTTAAAATGGACCGAAAAGTTTTCATGAACAATGTCATGGATTACGATGGATATCGATTCTTCCAATCCGGCTATGACCTGGATAATCCTTCAACACCTGAAAATGAAGAAGGAACAGTATTAAGTGTGAACCACGATTGGTGGGGAACAAACATAACGTATATCGGATACCTGCTGATGAGTATTGGCATGCTGATGTCCTTGTTTGCTCCCGTTGGACGCTTCCGTGAACTAAATGACAAAATGAAGAAGCTGAAGGCAAAACGCGCAAGTCTAAATGCATTGAGTTTATTTCTTGGACTCCTTATCATGCAGAATGTATCACATGCGCAAGAACATGCACATGAAGCGAATCCAGCAGCGAAAATATTTAGAGTCGTTTCCGAGGAGCATTCAGAAAAACTTGCTTCGCTTTTGGTACAAGACTATGAAGGACGCATTTCACCAATGCACACCTTGTGCGATCAATTGCTACGTAAAATCAATCGTTCAAATCATTATAAAGAATACAATGCGGTGCAAACCATCATGAGTATTCAAATGTATCCTCAGTACTGGATCAATCAGAAAATTGTTCAAGTTCCTAGTAACTTAAGAGCTCCTTTAAAACTAGGTGAATACGCCAGCGTGATGGAGCTTGTTGATCAAAAAACACAAGAATTCAAGTGGTTAAAAGAATACAAAATTGCTCACCAACGCTTGGAATCGCAGCGCAATGAATTCGATAAAAAACTCATTAAATTAAATGAGAAATTCGAAGTAATTCAAGGCGTTATTATGTGGAAATACTTACGTGTTGTTCCTAAAAAAGGCGATGCGAATCACACTTGGTACATTCCTTTTCAAGTAGATACTGCTGCGTCCTTACAAGTGTTGAGTTACATTTCCATGTTAGATGAAGGCGCCAAAAAACACAATTTTAGCAAAGCGGAGAATGTACTTAAAAAAGTAAAAGCACACCAACGTAAAATAAGTTCGGATGTCGTACCAACCGAATCAGCTGTCAGTATGGAAATCTCTTACAATAAAATGGAGGTATTCAAGCACTCATACCAACTGTTTTTAACACTTGGATTCTTGCTATTGATTGTTTCCTTTGTAGGGATTTTTAATTCAAACAAATCTCGTTTTTCAAAAGTTCAAAAATGGGTTAATCGCATCCTTATTGGATTAATGGTCGTGACTTTCCTTTACCTTGCCGCAGGACTCGGAATGCGCTGGGTGATTTCGGGGCATGCGCCGTGGAGTAATGGATACGAAGCGGTGGTCTTCATCGCATGGGTGACCATGATCGCTGGATTCAGCTTCACAAGAAAAAATATAGTGATCCTTGCTGGAACAGCAATCCTTGCATCTTTAATGATTTTTGTAACTGAATTAAGTCTATTCGATCCTGAAATCACACCTCTTGTTCCGGTATTGAAATCCTATTGGCTAAAAATTCACGTAGCCATTATCACTGGTAGTTATGGCTTCCTCGGATTAGCTGCGATTTTAGGATTATTGAACTTGATTCTTTATACGGTTCGAAATGAGAAAAATAAAGAAATTGTCACCATCAATATTAATGAATTAACCTATGTTTCTGAAATGACGATGACCATCGGACTGTTCATGTTAACGATTGGTACTTTCCTTGGTGGAATCTGGGCAAATGAATCTTGGGGACGCTACTGGGGATGGGATCCAAAAGAAACATGGGCACTTGTTTCCGTGCTCGTTTATGCAGTGATCCTTCACTTACGTTTCATTCCGAAGTTAAATGGAAAATTCCTTTTTAATGCGATGTCCTTCTGGGGATATTCAGCTATCCTATTCACGTTTTTCGGCGTCAACTTCATGTTGGTTGGACTCCATTCTTATGCGAATGGTGACGGATTAGGCAAGTTTCCAACATGGCTCAGTTTGACAATCGTATTCTTTGCATTGTTCACCGCATTTGCTTCTTTCCGAAATAAATCCATCGAACGAAAGTCGAAAAAAGATCTATTATCCGAATGATTTCCGAACGCATACTTCACGAGGATAATCATGTAATTGTCATCAATAAAATGGCCTCCGAAATTGTTCAAGGTGACAAGACCGGTGATCAAACGATGCCAGATGAAATCAAAGCGTATCTAAAAGAGAAATACCAAAAGCCTGGAAATGTTTTTTGTGGTGTGGTCCATCGCTTAGATCGTCCGACAAGTGGTGCTTTGGTCTTTGCTCGAACAAGTAAAGCATTGGAGCGATTAAATGCTCAATTCCGCGACAAAGAAACCAATAAAATCTATTGGGCAATCGTTGAACAAGCGCCTGAAAAACCAACAGGACGGTTGGTACATCATTTAAAGAAAAACGAAGCACAGAACAAAAGTTATCCTGTAGATTCAAAAGTAGTGGGATCAAAAGAAGCGATTTTGTCTTACAAGTTATTGTCCTCTGGAGATCGGTATCATTTACTCGAAATCGCATTAGAAACAGGAAGACACCATCAAATCCGTGTGCAATTAAGTTCGATTGGATGCATCATCAAAGGCGATGTGAAATATGGTGCGAAACGTTCAAATCCAGATGGATCCATTTGTTTACATGCGCGCTATTTGAAATTTACGCACCCAACTTCGAAGGATGAAATTTCTGTAATCGCCCCCGTTCCTTCGGATCGTCTTTGGCAAGAGATTTCTAAAGGACATTAATCTGAAACATTTGATTTTTTTGGAGCTACTTCAAACTGTTTTTTCGTGAGAAAAACATTTTTACCACCGTTTTTCGAATAATTGAAATATCCTGCAGCAACGTTGGATTGGCTAAATACTTTTCATTCAACTTAATCTTCTCTGGCATTACTTCTTGAATGTATGTTTGTTGAGGATTTTCTGATTTCGCTAAAATTTCATTTTCGTGAAAATACGTTAAGGAGGCATAATCCGTTATTCCTGGTTTAACCGCAAGTATTTTGCGTTGTTCTTCTGAATACAAATCAACGTACTCCTTCACCTCCGGACGAGGTCCAACAATACTCATTTCCCCTCTAATCACATTGATAAACTGAGGAAACTCATCCAGTTTATACCTGCGGATATAAAAACCGACTCTCGTAATGCGAGGGTCTTTTGACCCGATCGTTATTTTACCCATGGATTCAGCATCAATAAACATGGATCGAAATTTAAATAAGTAAAATGGGGTTCCATTTTTCCCAATTCGAACTTGTTTAAAAAAAACACCGCCTTTAGACTCCACTAAAATCAAAATCGCCAATACCAAACCTATTGGCATAAAGCACAACAGCACAAATCCGGAAAAAAGGACATCAAATATTCTTTTCATGCGTAACTTCACATTTGATACAAAACTAATTTTTTTTCTTCAGCATGGCACAGGAACTGCAAGAACAAGTGAAACAAGCGCTAATGGATCAGTCTTTTCGTGTGAACACCCTTTTGCAATTAGAAAAAGATTTTCAGCGTTGTGGTTTGATGCTAAGCTCCACGGATGTAAACAACTTACTTTCATCCATTCAGACATGCATTGAACGAGTTTCCAACACGCAATTACAACAACTCATCTACCTCATTGATATTCCAGAGTCTCTATTTCTTTCGCTCGCTAGTAAACCAACATTTCACATCGAATTAAGTGAAGCCATTCTGATGAGAGAAGCATTAAAAGTATATTTACGTCATAAATTCAGCTAACTATGCATACACACAAAGCTTCCATGGATTCCCTAACGAAAGGACTGACAATTGTCGTTAGTGTTATCCTGATTTTATCTGGGTTTGTACCCATTTTCACAAGTGAGTTTCAATTTTCGAATGTAAGCACACCTGCATCCTTTTATGTGATGCCGTTTGCATTCATCATCATGCTCCTTCTTACCTATGGCTTTAGTCCGAAAGGCTATTCCGTTCAAGATGGACAATTGGTCATTTACCGTCCATTTCACAA
>JBEDCT010000081.1:0-3482 GCA_041176665.1 Bacteroidota bacterium
TATAGACATCAAAACGGTCTTTTTTGTATACTGCTTTCACGTACGAACTAAGCTCCGATTTTCTAGAATCGTTACTATAATAACGTTGGTAGATTTCGCTGTTCGAAGCATACTGTGCCCATACCAATTCACCAAAGTGTCTACCAAAATAGGTGTTCGCGGATCCACCGAAGACAAAGTCCAAATGAGCGTTCGGTTTATACGTCAATCCATATACGCCTCCAACAAAATCATTGTCCAACCATAAGCGACGGATTAAATCTGTTTGTTGGATGGTGTCCGATCCAATCATCACTGGATTCAGCCCATAATCTGCTAAGTTTTCTCCTCTACGGTATTGTTCGTAGTATCCCCTGCCGTAAGTGTAATGTCCGGCAATGTTTAAAATCAATTTATCATTGAAGGTATGCGTAAAATGCACTTGGTAATTATCTTGTTGGTAGTTATCTACTTCATTTTCATACGTGTAAAAATTATAGGTTCTCCCTGAATTTAATAAGTTTTCACGGTCTTCCGCACTTAAATAATTACGATCTGCATAGGCAATCATCGCGGCGGTGTCTCCTTTTACTCGGCTTTCTGGTGTTCCATTCCAAGCTTGGTAGGTGATTTCTTTCCCACTAAAAACAAGGGCTTTCAGGATTGATTTTTCTCCAATGTATGCTCCGGAAATGAAAAACGATTTTAAATCCGAACTTGCGCGATCCAAGTAGCCATTGGATTGAATACTCGACATTCTCGTTTCTAAGGAAAAATGTTTGTTGATGATACCAGTTCCGGCTTTCACGGTCGTTTTATGTGTCCCAAAGGATCCAAAGGATTGGTCAATGGATCCAAATGGTTTTTCGGAAATGTCCTGGGTTTTAATGTTTAAACTGGCACCAAAAGACGCCGCCCCATTGGTAGATGACCCAACTCCTCGTTGAATTTGAATGTTTTCGATGGATGAAGCTAAATCAGGCATATTGACCCAATAAACAGCATGCGATTCAGGATCGTTCACCGGAATTCCGTTGATCGTCACATTGATGCGCGTCGCATCGACACCACGTATACGAAGTCCAGTGTAACCAATTCCTGTCCCAGCATCCGATGTCGTTACTAATGAAGGCGTTGCCTCCAAAAGAACTGGAATATCTTGTCCGAAATTCTTTTTCTCCAAAGGATTCGTTCTCCTTATCAAAATTTGTGAGGTATTTAAGTCAGATGTTCGGGTAGTGCTCACATGAACATCCTCCAAGGTTTTCATCCAGGAAAAGAGAAGCACCTTCACTTCATCGGTTGACGATGCCGATATGGTCATTGAATGCGCCAAAAAACCCGGTTTTTCCACCCTAATTGTGTATGTAGAGTCCGAATAAGGTAGTTTTGTGATGTCAAATCTTCCCATTGCGTCGGAATAGACTTCAATATTGGTATTCAATACAGAAACTTGGGCTGCTTGAATGAATTTTCCTGTGCGATCTTCAATTACCCCATAAATGCGATTTTGGGACAAGGCAAGGTGACAAAAACTCAAAAAAAGGATACTGGTAATAATTCTTGTTTTCATTTTTAAAAAAAAATAAACAAGAACAAGGGGCTAATTCCTGGTGAATAAATAACAATTAGCTCGGTCATCTTCCCTGCGCAGGCATTATCCTACAGGTTCAATGGGTGTAATCTCAGCCTTTCGGCACCCCTTAGAGACGGTACAAAGTTAATGAAGAATGTGAAACAGAATGGAAAACTATCGATTAATTTAAATCAACCCTTCCACAATTTTCGCGATTTGAACAGCATTTGTAGCTGCTCCTTTGCGCAAATTATCAGCAACAATCCATAGATTCAACGAATGAGCTTGACTTTCATCGCGACGAATTCTACCAACAAAGACATCATCCTTCCCTTGCGCGTATTTTGGCATTGGATAAGTGTATGTGTCTTGGTTATCTTGAAGTGTGATTCCGGAAGTTTCATGAAGAATTTTGCGCACCTCATCCAAATTGAAGTCCTTTTCAAATTCGATGTTGACTGCTTCTGAATGTCCACCAACTACGGGAACACGCACCGCAGTTGCCGTCACTAAAATGGACGGATCCAAAATTTTCTTTGTCTCGTTCGTCAATTTCATTTCCTCCTTTGTGTATCCATTGTCCTCAAATGAATCACATTGCGGAATGCAATTTTTATCAATTGGGTATTTGTACGCCATTTCACCCGATATTCCAGCGCGTTCATTTTCCATTTGCTCTACAGCTTTCACACCTGTTCCGGTGATGGACTGGTACGTAGATACAATCACACGTTTAATGCCATAACGCTTGTGCAATGGCGCTAGTACCATCACGAGTTGTATCGTGCTACAATTTGGATTCGCAATGATTTTATCTTCTTTTGTCAATAGGTGACCATTGATTTCGGGAACGATTAACTTTTTCGTTGGGTCCATGCGCCAAGCAGATGAATTATCAATGACAACGGTTCCAACTTCCGCAAACTTTGGTGCCCAAATCAGCGATGTTTCACCGCCTGCACTAAAAATAGCAATATCTGGTCGCATTTCTACAGCGGTTTGAAGTCCAACAACCTCAAATGCTAGTCCACCGAATTCCATCTTTTTTCCCACTGATTTCTCAGATGCAACTGGTATTAAGGAAGTAATCGGGAAATTCTGTTCTTTTAAAACTTGCAACATCACGTTTCCAACCATGCCTGTTGCTCCAATAACTGCTACTTTCATTCGTTATTAATCTAGTTGATCTGGTAAAATTAATATATTTGATTGCTATGAAGTGGATTCGGGGAATAATATTGTTTTTTTTATGGATGATTTCGGTGAATGCCTATGCACAAGTCACCGATGATTTCACCGACGGTGATTTCAGCAATAATCCAACTTGGAGCGGTAACAATACAGATTTCATCATCAATGCTAGTCAACAGTTACAACTAAACACGACCATTGCCGGAAGCTCTTACCTTAGTTTGATCCATGGAATCAACAACTTGCAAAATCATGAATGGCAATTTTGGGTCAAACAAAGTTTTGCCGCATCTTCCAGTAATTATGGGAAGGTCTTTTTAAGTGCCGATAATAGTAATTTGACTGCGGTTCAAAATGGATATTTCTTATTATTTGGAGAGGCAAATGCAGTGGATGCCATTCGACTTTTCAAATTAGAAAATGGTATTTCTACACAACTTTGTTCCGGTGTGGACGGACAGATTTCTAACAGTTTTACGGTTGGTATTAAAGTTGTGCTCACTACTAGCGGAATTTGGGAGTTATCAGCGGACCTCAATGGCGGAACAAATTATGTCACCCAAGGAAGTGCGAATGACCCGAGTATTCTACCAGGATCCTATTTTGGTTATTTGTGCACTTATACATCGAGTAATGCCAATAAATTCTTTTTGGATGATGTGTATATTGGTAATCCCATTTTAGATCTTCAAGCCCCAGTCTTGCTTCAAGCTTCCGTTATTTCACCCAATCAAGT
>JBEDCT010000082.1:0-2592 GCA_041176665.1 Bacteroidota bacterium
ATACCGCAAACATTTACTCGTATGCGACACACGGAACACATGTTTCTTGTATTGCAGGTGGTGGTGGTGCTGGAACTCCGTATAAAGGAGTGGCATTTGATGCCAATTTCTTGTTTGTGACGTTTTTAGTGGACGAAGCTGCGGTTTTGGATGCTTGGGAATGGATGTATCAAAAAGCACAGGCGGATGGCAAGCGTTTGGTCATTAACATGTCTTGGGGACTGTACCATTTCGGAACTTTAGACGGGACTTCTATTTTGAGTCAAGCAATCACCGCCTACACGGATTTAGGTGTCGTATTTGCGAATTCCGGAGGAAACAATGGAAATGTTAATTTCCACATCAAAAAAACATTCAACCAAGATCAGTTTAAGTCGAGAATTGAATTCTACTCGTACTCGGCGAATGCAAACATGTGGGGACAAAGTATCCATGCGTGGGGTGAAGCAGGAAATTCCTTTGAGAATGGACTAATCATCACCAACAACGCGGGAAACACGCTGGTGGAAAGTCCATTTTACAGTACAGCAACCGTCACAAACTACATTGATTCCTTTTTAGTTACAGGCGTCGACACCATTTGGTTTAACATCACCGCTGATGCGGCACATCCACTAAACGGACGTCCACAAATGCGTTTGCGTGTAAAAAACACCAATACCGCACTTCGTGTGCTATTAAAATCTAAAGCTGACGCGGGAACCGTACATTATTGGAATGTGACTGAACTTTCGAATGATGTTGGAAATTGGGGAATGCCTTTTTCTTTCTCTTACGGCGGATCCATTTCTGGTGATAACCAAAACGGAATCAGTGAACCTTCGTGTTCTGATGACGTGATTAGTGTTGCGGCATACGGATCTCAATATTTGAGTGGAAGTGGGAATCCAATCGGCGGTGGAATAGCTTCTTTCTCTTCAGTGGGACCACGTTACGACGGACAAATGAAACCAGATATCGCAGCACCTGGAGTTGCGGTGATCTCAGCCATGTCTTCGTTTACAGATGCAAGCTTCTCCTCCGTGGACAATGTATCTTTCAACAATAAAACATATCACTTCGCTAAAATGTCCGGAACTTCGATGGCTTCTCCAATGGTAGCGGGTGTTTCTGCATTGATCTTAGAAGCGAATCCGTATTTGTCCGCAAGACAAGTGAAGGAAATCATTATGTTAACGGCAAGACAAGATAATTTGACGGGTGTCATTCCAGCAGAAGGAAGTCCGATTTGGGGAGCTGGAAAAATCAACGCGTACGCAGCCGTTAAACTCGCATTACAAACCTTAGGATTTGAAAAAGTAACGCAAGAAATCGATTGGAACGTGTATCCGAATCCGGTAATGAATGAATTGCATTTCACGATTGTGGAACTCCCAAAAACAGCAGACATCATCGACATGGAAGGAAACATTTACGAAAAGAACATCTACGATGGGAAATTGTATGTTTCTGATCTTCCAGCGGGAACATATTTCATTCGTTTGATCGTAGACGGAAAAGTTCAGCAAGAGCGATTCATCAAACAATAAGTATGGAAATTCGCTTAGCCGAACGTGCGGAACTGCACATTCTAGAAAACCTCGCGCGCCGCATTTGGCCTCACACCTACTCTGACATCATCAGCTCGGAACAAATGGAGTTCATGTTGAATTGGATGTATTCTACTGAAACCTTGGGCCAGCAATGGCAAGATGGACACGAATTCTACCTCATAATCAAAGACAACACAGACGTCGGCTTTATCGCGCTAGAACAAGCTGGACAAGAATTGAAAGTGAATAAAGTGTATGTCCTGCCGGAAGTTCAAGGCTGTGGAGCCGGAAAACAACTGATGGAAAAAGCCATTGAACGTGCAAAAGCTAAAAATTGCACACACCTATTTCTGCAAGTCAACCGAGCAAACAAAGCAAAATTCTTTTACGATAAACTTGGATTCACCGTTAGAAAAGAAGAGAAATTCGACATCGGACACGGCTATTTCATGGATGATTATGTGATGGAGTTGAAAGTTGAATCGACCCTTTAGTCCTAATCACATTTTACTTATCTTCGCTTCCAAAATCTGACCTATGCTGAAAATCGACATGCACTCGCACATCATTCCGAAAAACCTGCCCAATTGGACAGAGAAATTTGGATACGGGAAATTCATTTACTTGAATCACAACGAGGATCGAAGTGCAGACATGATGCAAGGTGGACAATTTTTCAGACGCATCAAAGAAAACTGCTGGGATGAAGACTTGCGTTTAGGCGAATACGAGCAATTTCAAACGCAAACACAGGTGGTTTGCACGATTCCTGTCCTGTTTTCGTACTGGGCGGAACCGAAGCACGGTTTGGAGTTATCGGAATACTTAAACGATCACATCGCAGAATTGGTGGCGAAATACCCAAAAAACTACATTGGATTGGCAACAATTCCGATGCAGGATACTGAATTGGCAATAAAAGAATTAGAACGCGCAAAAGCCATCGGACACGTCGGTATTCAAATTGGATCAAACATCAACGATGAGAATTTAAGTGAAGAGCGCTTCTTCCCTATTTTTGAAGCCTGTGAACGATTGGGCATGGCAGTGATGATACACC
>JBEDCT010000083.1:0-2847 GCA_041176665.1 Bacteroidota bacterium
GACGTTGTTACCATTCAAAAAATCAAAGGAATCGGGACAAAAACAGCGCAACGAGTAATCATCGATTTGAAAAGTAAAGTGTCCAAAATGGAACTTTCTTCAGAAAATATTTTCACTTCAAACAATAGAAATCGTTTTGATGCGTTAAATGCATTGGTATCCCTCGGATTCGACAAGAAATCCGCTGAAAAAGTATTGGACAAAATCGATACAGGAAATCAAAGCGTGGAAGAACTAATAAAAGACGCATTAAGGAATTTATAAGGAAACAAATAGTGCAAACAATTATACGTCACCGTATTGGAAAAACAATTCATAAGGCAATTTACTTTGCGTTGTTTGTCCTGATGTATACTGGAAATGTTCACGCACAAAACGGATTTAACCTTCCTTTCCCCATCTTTAACCCAATGAATCCCTATCAAAACTTGCCACAAAGTTTTGACTTAGGAGATCCAACATCCATGGAGCAAACCATCGTTTTTGATCCAGAAACAGGTCAATACGTCTTCAAAGAAACACTGGGAAAAAGCGGCTTGTACTATCGAAATCCTTCAAAAATGAGTCTGGAAGATTACCTGGACTACAATGAGAAGAAGTCCCAAAAAATGGACTGGAAAGAAATTATCGAGGAACAAACTGCTGAAAATCGCGCCTTCGAATTGCCAATCAAAATTGGAAGTAAAGCCTTCGAAAACATCTTTGGATCGGATGAAATCAAAATTATTCCAGGTGGTAATTTAGAGCTGTCCCTCGGACTTAATCACTCGCGCGTAGATAATCCACTACTACCGCAAAGACAACGAAATATTACGCGTTTTGATTTCAATCAGAACATCAACATGGACATCACTGGTCAAATCGGGACCAAGATGAAATTGAACATGAAGTACAATACGCTTGCGAATTTTGACTTTGAAAACATTTCTAAAATTGAACACACCGGTAAAGAAGATGAAATCGTTCAGAAAATTGCACTAGGTAATGTCGCGTTAGAACTCCCAACTTCCTTGATTCAAGGATCCCAAACCTTATTTGGTGTAAAAACACAATTAAAATTTGGTCGCTCAACCTTTGATTTAATCGCTGCAGCATCCAAAGGAAAAAAAACGGAAATCAACGTATCTGGTAAAGCCCAAATACAGAAATTTGAAATTACCGCTGATAACTACGAAGCGAACAGACACTACTTCTTAAACCTCTACCACCAACAGCATTACGACACCGCGATGTCCACACTTCCTGTGGTTAGTTCAACGATGTTTATTACCAGAATTGAAGTTTGGGTGACGAACCGTACCAGTAATACCGAAAACACTAGAAACATCGTTGCTTTCTCTGATTTGGGTGAGGCTTTACCGAGCAATTGCCAAGGAAATCCCGGTTCATTTGCTGGAACGGAAATTCCGGACAATCAAGGAAACGGACTATACGACTGGGCAGCAAATCAACCCATGATTCGCGGTTTCGTTAACTCAACTACCGCACTTGCAACGCAAGTAAACACTCCAGGTCCATTTCAACAAGCCATCGACTACGAAAAAGTGGAAAATGCACGGAAATTAACCGAAGCAGAATTTAGCTACAACGCCTTACTTGGGTACATATCCTTGAACAATGCCTTAAACAACGATGAAGTATTGGCCGTTTCATACGAATATACGTACCGCGGAGAAACCTTCCAAGTTGGAGAGTTTTCTACGGATGGAGTGAGCGGACAGCAAGCGCTCATCTTGAAATTAATTAAACCGACCATCACCAATCCAAAAAATAAAATCTGGGATTTGATGATGAAAAATGTTTATTCCATTGGCGCATATCAAGTAGATCAACTTGGATTTAAAATCGATGTGTATTACAACAACCAAGAGACGTCGCTTTTACAACCGTTTATGCCGTTCCCAGGTGTGGAAAAAAAGCAAATCGTTACTTTGTTAGACATGGATAAAATCAATCAAAACAACCAGCCTTTTTCGGATGGTGTTTTTGACTTTGCTCCATTCAATGTTGTTGGAAACAAAATTGACAACGGAGGAACCATCAATAAGAAAAATGGACGCATTTTCTTCAGCACAATTGAGCCTTTCGGAAAAACGTTAGCGGACAAACTAACGGATGCAGGTGTTCCTATCGTGAACGTAAACAAAATTGCCTACACCGAATTATACGATTCAACAAAAACAGCCGCACAGCAAATTCCAAGTAAAAACCGTTTTGTATTTAAAGGGGAATTCCAATCGTCAATTAGTTCGGAAATTCCACTGAATCAAATGAACATTCCACAAGGTGCTGTTGTCGTGACTGCTGGAGGAATACGTTTGATAGAAGGGACCGATTACACCGTTGATTATGCCTTTAGTCGCGTGAAAATCCTGAACACCGGAATCCTTGAGTCCAACACGCCGATTAAGATTTCCATTGAAAGTAATTCTGTCTTTGGATTCCAAGCGCGTTCAATGATGGGTGGACACTACCAATATCGATTTAGTGAGAATTTCAAATTTGGCGCTACGTATGTCCGTATGTTGGAAAGACCTGTGACAAACAAAGTCGACTTCGGAAATGAACCGTTCAAAAATAGCATTCTAGGCGCAGATATATCACTACGAACAAATGTTCCGCTTCTGACCAAATTGGTAGACTTACTCCCAGTCATTTCGACAAATCAAATGTCCACACTGTCCCTAACCGGAGAGTACGCACATTTAATTCCTGGTCAACCAAAGGCCATCAATAAAGAAGGAACTTCGTACATTGATGACTTTGAAGCGAGTCAAAGCGCCATCGACTTAAGACAATTCTCTGCATGGAGAATGGCCTCTATTCCACAAGGTCAACCAGATTTAT
>JBEDCT010000084.1:0-8899 GCA_041176665.1 Bacteroidota bacterium
CTTCACCAGCAGCACATGTAACAACTCCTGCGTAAACGTTTCCATCCAACGTTTGCATTGGAACATCCACAGACCAATCGTATGGAGGAATTGCAGATCCGATAATACCTACGGCAGGAAACTGCGCGTAAGACGCTACACTAATAAATACAGTAGCTAAAAAAGTAAACATTTTTTTCATAGTTCAATTTTTAAAAGGTTAAAAAATACTTAGTGTCTAAATGACAACCTCAAAAATAAATATAAATTTGGTATTAAAGAAATACTTTAAAGATTTCTACGATGGATTTTTGAACTTTCCTTTGTAGATAAGATGAGTAGACTTGAACGTTAGAGCCAAGCTTTCATCTCGAAATAATCCATAAACACTGGATCCCGAACCAGACATTGCTGCATAAACGGCCCCGGCTTGGTACAAGGAATCTTTTAATTGTTGAATTTGCGGGAACAATTGGAAAACAGAGGATTCAAAATCGTTTTTTAGGTAGCTTTTCCATTCTTCCAAAGGTTTTTGCACGATTTCATGTACCGAAGCAACATCATCATTTACGGAAACTCCGTCGTAAGCTTCTTTTGTTCCCACATGTATACCTGGATTTAAGAGTACCAAGTAAACATTGGATAAATCAAGTTTGATAGGTGACAGTATCTCGCCTCTTCCTTGAGCAATCTGTGGCAATCTATCTACAAAAAATGGACAATCGCTCCCAAGCTGAGAAGCGAGTTCCTTCAGCTTTTGGTTAGAAAGTGCTAATTGAAACAGTTCATTTAGCGCAAGTATCGTGTACGTTGCATCTGCTGATCCACCGCCAAGTCCAGCGCCGACTGGAATTTGCTTTCTTAGGTGAATGCGAACTGGGCCAATATTAAATTCATTCTTCAGCAAATCATATGCCTTCTCACATAAATTAGGACCACCTGCCTCGTTAATTATTATTCCAGTTTGAAGAAATTCAAAAGAATCAGCTTTCGTTACTTCAAGAATATCCGTAAAAGGAATTTCCACCATGCATGTATCGATATCGTGATAAGCATCTTCCCTTTTACGCAGGATGTTTAGTCCGAGGTTTATCTTTGCCGGTGGATATAAAATCATAAAACAAATGTAGTTTTTTCAAGCGAACTTTTTCGCAAATTCTGTTTGGAAATGATGGTATCAGAAAATCAATTAACTTTGCCTACTCAATTTAGAAATTATGTCTACGTATCTTGATTTTGAAGAACCATTAAAAGCCTTAGAAGAACAGATTGCGCAAACGAAAGAACTTGGTGAATCCACAAACGTGGATATGTCCGAGCAACTAGCGGAATTAGAACAAGTACTTCAAGACAAAACCAAAGAAGTTTTCTCCGGATTAACACCTTGGCAACGGGTTCAACTTTCGAGACATCCTGACAGACCTTACACCCTTGCATACATTGACGCCATTACAGACGGGCAGTTCATCGAATTACACGGTGACCGCAGTGTGAAGGACGATAAAGCCATGGTTGGTGGATTTGGAATGATTGATGGAAAAAGTGTCATGCTCATTGGACAACAAAAAGGCATCAATACAAAAATGCGTCAATACCGTAATTTTGGAATGCCAAATCCAGAAGGATATAGAAAAGCACTTCGACTAATGAAATTAGCGGAGAAATTTAATAAGCCAATCATCACTTTTATTGATACTCCAGGGGCTTTTCCAGGACTAGAAGCTGAAGAACGTGGACAAGGAGAAGCAATCGCTCGAAACATTTACGAGATGATGCGTTTGAAAGTTCCGGTGATTTGCATCATCATTGGAGAAGGTGCCTCAGGTGGCGCACTTGGAATTGGTGTTGGCGACAAAGTTGTGATGTTGGAAAATACGTGGTATTCTGTCATTTCTCCAGAAAGTTGTTCATCCATTTTATGGCGTTCTTGGAATTTCAAAGAAACGGCCGCAGATGCCTTGAAATTAACGTCAACGGATATGCGTAAAAACGGACTTGTGGACGAAGTTATACCAGAACCATCGAATGGAGCACATCGAAATCCTGAAGAAATGTTTCACGTAGTTAAAGCAAAAATCAAGGACTACATCACGGAATTAGAGAAACAAAATCCAGATAAACGAGTGGAAGACCGAATTGAAAAATTCTGTCAGATGGGTGTTTGGAAATAAATACCACTAAATCTTTCATTCATGACTGACTTGTTATCTACACCCATAGAATATTTGAAAGGTGTTGGTCCTCAACGTGCAGCTTCCTTACAAACAGAATTAGGGATTTTTTCCTTTCGAGACATCCTCAATCATTTTCCATTTCGATACCAAGACCGATCCGTTTTTCATGAAATACGTGATATTCACTTGGTTGATAATTACCTGCAATTAAAAGGGAAAATAACCTATATAGGCGAAATTGGAACAGGACGTCAACGCAAATTAACAGCTCGATTTGAAGACAATTCAGGAACAGTAGACTTGATTTGGTTTCAGGGTATTCAATGGCTTAAGTCCAATTTACGCGTCGGAGAAACCTACTTACTTTTTGGGAAGCCGAAAGCATACAACCAACAGTGGACCATTCCACATCCGGAATTAACCAAGTGGGGAGAGCAATCTACAGAGCTTGGATTACAAGCCATGTATCCATCAACGGAGAAGCTGAATGTTAAGGGATTAAATGCCAAAGGAATTGGGAAAATCATTCAAGCATTACTTCCCCAAATCAAAAATCAAATACCGGAGGTACTTCCTTCTTATCTTATCGAAGAATTACACCTAATTTCCAAAGAACAGGCTTATTTTTCCATTCATGCTCCTAAAAATGAAGTGGAATATAAACAAGCGCGGTATCGCTTGAAATTTGAGGAGTTATTCTTTTTACAATTAGAATTATTACTTCGAAAGGAAATACGCGCAAAAAAAATGAAAGGGTTTGTGTTTTCAGAATTGGGAAACATCTTTCATACGTTTTATACCAAACACCTTCCCTTTGAATTAACGAATGCACAAAAAAGGGTCTTAAAAGAAATTCGAAAAGATTTTCTTCATGGCGAGCACATGAATCGACTGTTACAAGGAGATGTTGGAAGTGGTAAAACACTTGTGGCATTGTTAACGATACTCATGGGGATCGATAACGGTTTTCAGGGAGCTTTGATGGCACCAACTGAAATCCTCGCTACACAACACTACGAATCTCTGCGAGAACTTGTAAATGGACTGCCCATTGAGATTGCCCTATTAACGGGATCTACTAAAAAAGCCAGAAGAGTAGAAATCCATGAAGGATTGCTAAATGGATCCATTCACCTGTTAATTGGAACACATGCTTTGTTGGAAGATGTTGTTCAATTTGCTAATCTAGGAATCGTAGTCATTGACGAGCAACATCGCTTTGGTGTCGCTCAGAGATCAAAAATGTGGGGAAAAAATGCAGCTCCACCCCACGTGTTAATCATGACGGCAACTCCCATTCCACGAACGCTAGCAATGACCTTTTACGGTGACTTAGATGTTTCCATCATTGATGAGCTACCTCCCGGTAGAAAACCCATTCAAACGATACATCGCAGGGAAAACCATCGTCCAAAATTGATTCAATTTATCAAAGAACAAATTACACTTGGCAGACAGATTTACATTGTTTATCCGCTAATTCAAGAATCCGAAAAGCTAGATTTCAAAAACCTTCAAGAAGGTTATGATTTAATCACTGATGCCTTCCCCTCCCCTCAATATGAAGTAAGCATGGTTCATGGCAAATTGAAACCTGCAGAAAAAGAAGCAGAAATGCAGCGATTTGTCAAAGCGGAAACACAGATTATGGTAGCCACCACGGTTATCGAAGTTGGGGTGAATGTTCCAAATGCATCTGTAATGGTCATTGAGAGTGCTGAGCGCTTTGGACTTTCACAATTACATCAGTTACGTGGACGCGTTGGTAGAGGTGCAGAAAAATCATTTTGTGTGTTAATGACCGGTGATAAACTTTCCAAAGAATCCATGAAACGAATGGATACGATGGTCATGACAAATGATGGATTTCAGATTTCCGAAGTTGATTTGCAATTGCGTGGACCAGGCGATTTAATGGGGACGCAACAAAGTGGTGTATTGGATTTAAAATTGGCAGATTTATCCCGTGATGGTCAAATCGTTAGTTTGGCAAGAGTAAAAGCCAGAGAAATACTTGAGAAGGACCCAGATCTTCTATTAGCTGAGAATTTAGTGCTAAATCAGCGCATGCGTCAAGTGTTGAAATCACGTCCAAACTGGGGACGTATCGCATAAAAAAAAGGATGACCTTTCGATCATCCTTTTCCTATTATTTCATCTTTCGATTAAGCGTCTTGTAGCATTTCGTCGTAAGCTTCTTGTGAACCAACAATCATTGTTTGGTATTCACGTACACCTGTACCAGCTGGGATTAAGTGTCCAACGATAACGTTTTCTTTCAATCCTAATAAATGGTCTTCTTTACCTGAAATTGCTGCTTCGTTTAATACTTTCGTTGTCTCCTGGAAGGAAGCCGCAGAAATAAACGATTGTGTTTGAAGTGACGCACGTGTGATTCCTTGTAACAATGGTGTAGACGTTGCTGGCATTGCCTCTCTCGCTTCTATCAATGTTTTATCCTCACGTTTCAATTTCGAATTCTCATCTCTTAAACGACGAACAGAAACCAATTGTCCTTTTTTCAATTCAGCTGAATCACCTGCTTCTTTCACGAACATCATTCCGTAAAGTGCATCATTTGCCTCCATGATATCAGCTTTATGAACGGATTGTCCTTCCAAGAAGCGTGTATCACCAGATTCGATGATTTGTGCTTTCAACATCATTTGACGTACAATTACTTCAAAGTGTTTATCATTAATTTTCACCCCTTGTAAACGGTATACCTCTTGAATTTCATTTACGATGTACTCTTGTACTTTCGTAGGTCCTTCAATGTTCAAGATATCATTTGGTGTGATTGCTCCATCAGATAATGGTTGACCAGCACGAACGAAATCGTTTTGTTGTACAAGAATGTGTTTAGAAAGTGGAACTAAGTATTTTCTTACTTCTCCCAATTTCGATGCAATGATAATTTCACGGTTACCACGTTTCACATTTCCAAATGCTGCTGTTCCGTCGATTTCAGAAACAACTGCTGGATTGGAAGGATTTCTTGCCTCGAATAACTCTGTTACACGTGGAAGACCTCCGGTGATATCTCCGGTTTTACCAGCTAAACGAGGAATTTTAACCATGATCACACCTGCTTCAATTTTGTCGCCCTCAGTTACTGAGATATGCGCATTAACTGGAATGGAGTATTCTCTTAAAATTTCCTTCGTTTTAGGGTCCATGATGTGAATCGCTGGACTTTTCTTTTTATCACGAGATTCGATGATTACTTTTTCGGTAAATCCTGTTTGCTCATCGACTTCCTCGCGGTAAGTGATGTTTTCAATGATGCCATCAAAGACAACCTTTCCTGAAACCTCAGAAATGATTACTGCATTGTATGGATCCCATTTACAGATAACGTCACCTTTCTTAATTTTTGTTTCACCTGAAACTAATAATTCGGAACCGTAAGGAACATTTGCTGTCATGACAGTAATTCCTGTTTTCTCGTCAGTAATTTTCAATTCAGCTGAACGTCCAACCACGATGATTTGATTCGTACCGTCCGCGTTTTTACGTTCGATTGTTCTTAACTCATCGATTTCTAAATTACCATTCGCTTTCGCTTTCAAGTCAGAGATATCTGCGATGTTTGATGCTGTACCCCCAACGTGGAATGTACGAAGCGTCAACTGTGTACCTGGCTCACCAATTGATTGAGCAGCTACTACACCAACAGCATCACCTCTTTGAGCAAGGCGGTGATTAGCAAGGTTTCGTCCATAACATTTTGAACAAACACCACGTCGCATCTCACACGTCAATACTGAACGAATCTCTACTTCTTCAATTCCTGCTTTCGAAATCGTTTTCGCGATATCTTCAGAGATTAATTCCCCAGCTGCGATAACTAATTCGTCGCTATCTGGCAAGTAAACATCGTGAACGGATGTACGGCCAAGAATACGGTCATACAAAGGTTCAACAACTTCGTCATTTTTCTTCAATGCTGTAGCAACAATTCCACGAAGTGTTCCACAGTCATTTGAATTGATTACAACATCTTGAGCAACATCCACCAAACGACGAGTCAGGTAACCTGCATCGGCTGTTTTAAGGGCTGTATCGGCCAAACCTTTACGAGCACCGTGAGTAGAGATGAAGTACTCAAGGATCGATAATCCTTCTTTAAAGTTAGATAAGATCGGATTCTCGATAATTTCTTGAACGGACGCACCAGATTTCTGTGGTTTCGCCATCAATCCACGCATACCTGAAAGCTGACGAATCTGTTCTTTAGATCCACGAGCTCCTGAATCGTACATCATGTAAATGGAGTTGAATCCTTGACGATCCGTTTTCAATTGATCCATTAATGTCGCAGTCAAACGTGAGTTTGTATGTGTCCAAATATCAATGATTTGATTGTAACGCTCATTATTGGTGATTAGACCCATGTTGTAATTCATCATGACTTCTTTCACTTCATTTTCAGCCTTACCAACTAAAACTTCTTTTTCTTTAGGGATAATGATATCGTCCAAGTTGAACGATAATCCACCTCTGAAGGCCATTTCGTAACCAAGTCCTTTGATATCATCAAGGAATTGAGCTGTACGAGATGTTCCACATATTTTCAATACCTCACCGATAATATCACGTAATGCTTTTTTAGTCAATACATCGTTGATGTATCCAACTTCTCTTGGAACGTTCTCATTGAACATCACACGTCCACAAGTCGTTTCAATCAGCATAAGTTCCGGTTCACCACTAGCGCCTAAGTCATAAGATTTCACTTTGATACGCGCATGCAAGTCAAGTTTTTTCTCATTGTAAGCAATGATAACCTCTTTCGGAGAGTAGAATATTCCATCCTGACCTTTCACCACATCGCCTTCCACAGAAAGTTTTCCTTTTGTGATGTAGTAAAGACCCAAGACCATATCCTGAGAAGGAACGGCAATAGGTGCTCCATTTGCTGGATTCAAGATGTTATGTGATGCTAACATCAACATTTGAGCTTCCAAAATTGCAGCGTTACCTAAAGGTAAGTGAACCGCCATCTGGTCACCATCGAAATCGGCATTGAAGGCTGTTGTTACCAACGGGTGAAGGCGAATTGCTTTTCCTTCAATTAATTTCGGTTGGAAAGCTTGGATACCTAATCGGTGAAGAGTTGGGGCACGGTTCAAAAGAACTGGGTGACCTTTCAATACATTTTCTAGAATATCCCAAACTACAGGCTCTTTACGGTCAACAATTTTCTTTGCAGATTTAACTGTTTTCACGATACCACGTTCGATCATTTTACGAATGATAAACGGTTTGTATAGTTCCGCTGCCATGTCTTTTGGTAATCCACATTCGTGTAATTTCAAATCTGGACCAACAACAATTACTGAACGTGCTGAATAATCCACACGTTTTCCAAGTAAGTTTTGACGGAAACGACCTTGTTTACCTTTCAATGAATCAGAAAGTGATTTCAAGGCACGGTTTGATTCTGTCTTAACAGCACTAGATTTTCTTGAGTTATCGAACAATGAATCCACAGACTCCTGTAACATACGTTTCTCATTACGCAAGATTACTTCGGGAGCTTTGATTTCGATTAATCGTTTCAAACGGTTGTTACGGATAATTACACGACGGTATAAGTCATTTAAATCCGATGTCGCAAATCGACCACCATCAAGTGGAACTAATGGACGTAATTCAGGTGGAATAACAGGTACCACTTTCACAATCATCCATTCAGGACGATTATCGATACGTGTTTGAGAATCTTTCATTGCCTCAACAACTTGAAGACGTTTTAACGCTTCATTTTTACGTTGAACCGATGTTTCATTTTCCGCTTGATCACGCAATGTATATGACAATTCTTCCAGGTTTAATCCTTTCAATAAGTCATATAATGCTTCCGCACCCATTTTCGCGACAAACTTATTCGGATCTGAATCGTCTAAATATTGATTTTCTTTAGGCAACGCGTCAAGGATATCTAAATATTCTTCTTCTGTAAGGAAGTCGAATTTTTTCAACACCACATTATCTAATGTTAAAGCAGCTCCAGGGTTAATTACCGCATAGCGCTCGTAATAGATAATTTGATCCAACTTTTTCGTTGGTAAACCTAATAAGTATCCAATTTTGTTCGGTAAAGAACGGAAGTACCAAATATGCGCTACTGGAACCACCAAAGAGATGTGTCCCATACGCTCTCTACGTACTTTTTTCTCAGTTACCTCAACTCCACAACGGTCACATACGATTCCTTTGTAGCGAATTCGTTTGTACTTACCACAGTGACATTCGTAGTCTTTAACTGGACCAAAAATGCGTTCACAGAACAATCCGTCACGTTCTGGTTTGTACGTACGGTAGTTGATTGTTTCTGGCTTTAGCACTTCACCACTTGAATTCTCCAGGATAATTTCTGGAGAAGCCAATGAGATGGTGATTTTATTAAAGCTACTTTGTTTTTTTGGTATTTCTCTTTTGAAAGCCATTTTTTATGTAATGTTTTCGTTATTAATCAATTAGTCCATCGATACGTTCAAACACAATCCGCGAAGCTCGTGTAACAATACGTTGAAAGATTCAGGAATTCCTGGTTCAGGAATATTATCACCTTTCACAATTGCTTCATATGCTTTCGCACGGCCCATCACGTCATCAGATTTAACCGTTAAGATTTCTTGAAGAATGTTAGCAGCACCAAATGCTTCTAGTGCCCAAACCTCCATCTCACCAAAACGCTGACCTCCGAATTGTGCCTTACCACCTAGTGGTTGTTGCGT
>JBEDCT010000085.1:0-4435 GCA_041176665.1 Bacteroidota bacterium
TTTTTTAGTTATTCGATTATTCTGTCAAAATCAACATGCGAAAAAACAGGAGAAGGCATCCGCTAAAATAGCGGTGCCTTTCCTGTAATATTGTGGGATTAATTACTTAATCTCAACTTCAGCTCCAGCTTCTTCTAAAGATTTTTTAAGCCCTTCAGCTTCGTCTTTAGATACTGCTTCTTTCAATGTTGTTGGAGCACCGTCTACTAAGTCTTTAGACTCTTTCAAACCGTTTCCTGTTAACTCTTTAACAAGTTTAACTACTGCTAGTTTGTTTGGTCCACCAGCTTTCAAGATTACGTCGAATTCAGTTTTCTCAGCAGCAGCTTCACCTGCATCCGCAGCACCACCGGCCATCATTACTGGAGCAGCCGCAGCTGGTTCGATTCCGTACTCATCTTTTAAAATTGTTGCTAACTCGCTTACTTCTTTTACTGTAAGGTTAACTAACGTTTCTGCAATTTGCTTTAAATCAGCCATTTTATTTTAATTTAAAAAAGGTTATTATTAATTAATTTATGCTCTTTGTTCGAGCGTTTTAAGGATTCCAGCGATTGTATTACCAGAACCTCTAAGAGCAGACAATACATTTTGAGCAGGACTTTGCAACATTCCAATGATTTGACCAACCAATTCTTCTTTACTTTTCAGTGATTCAAGAACTTTTAATTGATCATCTCCAATGAAAATTGCTTCATCTATGTATGCACCTTTCAAAATTGGTTTTGGTGATTTCTTACGGAAATCAACGATCAATTTTGCAGGAGCATTAGCCACTTCGCTGAACATTACAGAAGTTGATCCCTTCAAAACATCTCTCAATGCCCCAAAATCTTTTCCTTCTACTTGGTCCATCGCTTTTTGAAGCAATGCATTTTTCACTACACGTAATGAAATGTTTGTTTGAAAACATCTTCTACGTAAAGCGTTAATTGTCTCTACTGTTAATTCTGCTGTGTCTGCTAGATACAACACATTGTTAGCAGTTAAATCTGCCGCCAAATCGCTGATGTACTTCGCTTTTTCTTCTCTTGTCATTTTCTTAAATATTAAGCAGTAACAGACTTCGCGTCAATTTGTATCCCTGGACTCATCGTTGAGCTCAGGTAGATACTTTTAATATAAGTACCTTTTGCAGCAGACGGCTTTAATTTTACTAGTTGTTGAATCAACTCACTCGCGTTTTCACGAATTTTATCACCTTCAAAACTAACTTTACCTACCGATGAATGAATGATACCGTATTTATCAACTTTAAAGTCAATTTTACCAGCTTTCACTTCAGTTACAGCTTTACCTATTTCCATAGTTACTGTTCCTGTTTTCGGATTTGGCATTAAACCGCGTGGACCTAAAATACGTCCAAGTGCACCTACTTTACCCATAACTGAAGGCATTGTAATGATTACGTCGATGTCTGTCCAACCACTTTTGATTTTATCAATGTAGTCATCAAGTCCAACATACTCAGCACCTGCTTCAATTGCTTCTTTTTCCTTGTCCGGAGTACAAAGTACAAGTACTTTGATATCCTTTCCAGTTCCATGAGGCAATGCAACAGTTCCACGTACCATTTGATTCGCTTTACGAGGATCAACCCCCAAACGAACACAAATATCTACAGAGGCATCGAATTTGGTTGTAGAAATTCCCTTCACCAAATCACATGCTTCAGATAGAGTGTAAATCTTTGTCAAATCGAATTTAGACAAGATTTCTTTTCTTTTTTTAGAAACTCTTTTCATAACAATAAATTATTTGGATTGAGGAGCGACTCCACCTTTAACGGTTACCCCCATACTTCTTGCTGTTCCTGCAACCATGCGCATCGCTGCATCAACGGTAAAACAATTCAAATCAGGTAATTTATCCTCTGCAATCATGCGGATTTGATCCCAAGAAATGGAAGCAACTTTTACACGATTTGGCTCAGATGAACCTTTCTTGATTTTTGTGTGCTCGATGATTTGTACCGCTGCCGGTGGTGTTTTAAGAACGAAATCAAAGGATTTATCACCATAAACAGTGATAACAACAGGAACTACCTTACCCATTTTATCTTGAGTTCTCGCATTAAACTGCTTACAAAACTCCATGATGTTTACACCTTTCGCACCCAAAGCAGGTCCGATTGGTGGTGATGGGTTGGCTGCGCCTCCTTTGATCTGCAATTTGATCAATGCTGCTATTTCTTTAGCCATATATATTAAAATTATGTAGTCAACGTGAATCAGTGATGGGAAGCTTTAATCATCGGACTCACTCCTACGGTTAATACAAATTTTACCCTTCTTTCTCAACTTGCATATAGCTGAGTTCCAAAAGGTTTTTTCGGCCAAATATTTTGACCATTACTTTTAATTTTTTCTTGTCTTCATTGATTTCATCAACAACTCCAGTGAAATTGTTAAACGGTCCATCAATTACTTTAACAGACTCGCCAACAACAAAAGGAATTTTTAATTCTTCTTCACTTGTAGCTAACTCATCTACTTTTCCTAAAATTCTGTTCACTTCGGATAAACGCATGGGAACAGGCTCACCACCTTTAACAGTTCCTAGAAAACCAATAACATTTGGAATGCTTTTTATAACATGACTTACTTCACCTACAAGAGCTGCCTCAATTAATACATAACCTGGCAAGAAAGCTTTTTCCTTACTAACTTTTTTTCCGTTTTGTATTTTGAAAACCTTCTCTGTTGGTATAAGAACTTGGTTCACATAATCATTCAGTTTCATTCGAGTTATTTCCAACTCAAGGTACTCCTTAACTTTCTTCTCCTTACCACTTACGGCACGAACTACATACCATTTCTTAACAATTTCTGCCATTACTGTATTTGTTAGAATGATCCGTAAATAAACCCTAATAGTCCTTTCCACAAAGATCCCTCTTCTCCTGAAATACCAAAGGCGTAATCCATTGCGAAAATAAGAAGTGCAATGAGAACAGATGCAACAACTACCAGAATGGTATTATTTTGTAGTTCTTTCCAAGTTGGCCACGTTACATTGTGCACCATTTCTTGGTAAGTTTCCTGAAAATATGATCTAATTTTTGACACTTATTTCAATTTTAATTGAGCACGGGCGGTAGGATTCGAACCCACGACCAATGGTTTTGGAAACCACCACTCTACCAGCTGAGCTACACCCGTTTAAAAAGGGGAGTTGTAAAACTCCCCTTACTTAAAACTATGTTGTTTCTTATTAAGCTACGATTTCAGTAACTTGTCCTGCACCTACAGTTCTACCACCCTCACGGATCGCAAAACGAAGTCCTTTGTCCATTGCAACTGGTACGATCAATTTTACATTGATGGATACGTTGTCACCTGGCATAACCATTTCGCGACCATCTGTTAAGAAGATCTCTCCTGTTACGTCAGTTGTACGGAAATAGAATTGAGGACGGTATTTATTGTGGAAAGGAGTGTGGCGACCACCTTCTTCTTTCTTCAATACGTAAATCTCTGCTTTAAATTCTTGGTGTGGAGTTGTTGAACCTGGTTTACAGATTACCATTCCACGTTTGATTTGAGACTTCTCAATACCACGTAGTAATAAACCTGCGTTGTCACCTGCTTCACCACGATCTAACATTTTACGGAACATCTCAACACCTGTAACTGTAGATGTTAATTTCAATTCACCCATTCCTAAGATCTCAACTGGCTCTCCAGAGTTGATTACACCTGTTTCAATACGACCTGTTACAACTGTACCACGACCTGTAATCGTAAATACATCTTCAACTGGCATTAAGAAAGGCTTGTCAACATCACGTGGAGGAAGTTCGATATATGTATCAACTGCTTCCATTAACGCTTCAACTGTAGCAACCCACTCAGGCTCTCCGTTTAATGCTCCTAATGCGGAACCTTGGATAACTGGTGCATTGTCACCATCGTACTTGTAGAAAGAAAGTAACTCACGTACTTCCATTTCAACTAACTCTAATAACTCAGCATCGTCTACCATGTCTACTTTGTTCATGAAGACAACCAAACGAGGAACACCAACTTGACGTCCAAGGAGGATGTGCTCACGTGTTTGTGGCATCGGTCCATCAGTCGCAGCAACTACTAGAATCGCTCCATCCATTTGAGCAGCTCCAGTAACCATGTTCTTTACGTAATCGGCGTGACCTGGACAGTCTACGTGTGCGTAATGACGGTTTGCTGTTTCGTACTCAATGTGCGAAGTGTTAATAGTGATACCACGCTCTTTTTCTTCTGGAGCGTTATCAATTGAGGAGAAATCACGAACCTGAGCCAATCCCTTAGAAGCAAGAACGCTAGAGATTGCTGCAGTCAACGTAGTCTTTCCGTGGTCAACGTGTCCAATTGTACCAATGTTCACGTGTGGTTTGGAACGGTCAAAATTTTCCTTAGCCATTTTCTTATTTGTTACTTAGTTAATAATTTACATT
>JBEDCT010000086.1:0-3267 GCA_041176665.1 Bacteroidota bacterium
CACTTAATTTGTCTGTGCGCGTTCCTTTATTCGTTTGCACTTCCGTTTCTTGGTGAATGATGTCCATGAGGTTCTCCGTCGCACCAATCGCTTTTTGAACGCTTGCGTACAAATCCGGCAGAGATCCAACGGATGCACCCATCATGATAGTGAACAAAACAAACTGATAGAACCCTTCCTGGTTCAATTCTGGATGTGGACCTTGTGTCATGAGTAAGCCTCTCCAAACGATAAAGACAATTGCTCCGAAAAGACAGAAAATGATGAAGGATACGAATAATCCGCGCCAGATTCCACTGCGTACATTCAGATCGCGCGTTTGCTGGGTGGATTTCTTATAGTTATTGAAGATGAAAAATTCGTTTGTAAATGCTTTCACATTGGCGATTCCCGTTAAGGCTTCCTCCACAATGGAATTCGATTCTGCGATGTAATCCTGTGCCTCCTTGCTTAGTTTACGGATGTAGCGTCCAAAAATAACCGCCACAATCGCCATCACCGGAACTGTTCCAAGCATGATTAAGGCTAATTTCCACGAAATAAAGAATAAGAAAAGGATTCCACCAACCACAATAATGATTTGACGAAAGAACTCCGCGATGGTCGTTCTGAGTGTTTCTTGAATTTGTGCGATGTCCGAAGAAAGGCGACTTGTTAGCTCTCCCACTTTATTTCTGTTAAAGAAATCCATCGGCATGTACACCAATTTCGAAAAAGCATCGTTTCTAAGGTCCCGTAACGCGTTTTCAGTGACGTTATTAAACAACACCACCCGAACGAAGGAGAACAGTGACTGAAAGCCAAATAACACGAATAGAGCGATCGCTACGTTATTGATGTTGGACATGTCAATCAAGCCAATTGCTTCAGACATATTTGGGTTTGATGCTCCAGCACCCAATAATTTCCCCATTAAATACGGAAAAACGAGTCCAGCGGAAGTACTCAGCACTAAAAATATCCAACCGATAAAGTAAATTCCAGCGTATGGTTTTAGGTAAGTAAAAATACCTTTCGCCTTCTTAATGCTTGATTTAGTGATTTTTACCTTTTCTTTTTGGTCTTTTTTTGGTCTCAGCATCGAATTATTCTTTTTACAAATTTACGTCGCTTTGGGCGGTAAAATAGTTTTTTTAAATAATTTTGTCGAAAGAATATGAAATTTTAAAAAAATCAATATCTTTG
Source organism: Bacteroidota bacterium (assembly GCA_041176665.1). Taxonomy (GTDB): domain Bacteria; phylum Bacteroidota; class Bacteroidia; order Flavobacteriales_D; family Crocinitomicaceae; genus UBA952. Next base: position 1,186 of record JBEDCT010000086.1, read on the forward strand.
CAACCCAAAATAGATTACATAATTAAGATACGACATGAAAAGAACGTTTCAACCATCGGTAAGAAAAAGAAGAAACAAGCACGGATTCCGAAGCCGTATGGCTACTAAAAATGGTCGTAGAGTTTTGGCTGCGCGACGCAAAAAAGGAAGAAAGAAATTAACTGTTTCTGACGAACCTTTCCACAAACGTTAATTCTTTTTCAAAAGATATGCAAAGCCCTGACAGCAACGTCAGGGCTTTTTTTGTTTATAGCCACTTTTAAATCCGTTCCGCAGCAGTGAAACTGCGCTTCACTTGTCCGCAGGCTTGAAAATCCTGCGGTGCAATCGCATAAAAAAAGCCCCTGACTGCTGTCAGAGGCTTTATCTAAGCTCTTGCTGATTGATGGAAAGGGCTTAGATCGTTACTTTTGGAGCTGCTGCTAAAATCGATGCATGTGTTTCTGCAGCGAATTTCTCAAAGTTCGCTACGAACTTCTCTGCTAAACTAGTAGCCGTTGCATCGTAAGCGGCTTTATCAGCCCATGTATTTCTTGGATTCAATAATTCAGCTGGAACACCTTCGCAAGATGTTGGATACGCTAAATCAAAGATCGGCATTTGCTCAAATGTCGCATCATTCAATTTACCAGTCAGGGCAGCTGTAATCATGGCACGTGTGTAGGAAAGTTTCATGCGGCTACCAACACCGTAAGTCCCACCGGACCATCCCGTATTGATCAACCAAACCTTGATATCCGTACCTGCTAATTTATCTCCCAACAATTTCGCGTATTTCGCTGGATGTAATGGAAGAAACGCAGCACCGAATCCTGCAGAGAATGTCGTCGTTGGTTCTGTAATTCCAACTTCTGTACCGGCAACCTTCGCTGTGTAACCGGACATAAAGTGATACATCGCTTGTTCGGTCGTTAACTTAGAGATAGGAGGCAATACGCCAAATGCATCTGCGGTAAGGAAAAATATGTTTTTTGGTGAACCTCCGATGGATGGAACAGCAATGTTATCAATGTGATTAATTGGATAGGAAACACGTGTATTTTCCGTGATGAATCCATCCGCGTAATCTGGCGTCGATGATCCATCTACAAAACCTATGTTCTCCAATAAGGCACCAAAACGAATGGCATCGTAAATCTGTGGTTCTTTATCGCGACTTAAGTCAATGGTTTTCGCGTAACATCCTCCTTCGAAGTTAAATACGCGGCTTTCGCTCCATCCATGCTCATCGTCTCCAATTAAACGACGGTTTGGATCAGAGGACAAGGTTGTTTTACCCGTTCCTGATAATCCGAAGAAAATAGCGGTATCTCCACCCTCTCCAATATTCGCCGAACAGTGCATCGATAGCACATTTTTCTCATGAGGTAAAATGAAATTCAGTGCGGAGAAAATTCCTTTCTTAATTTCACCTGTGTATCCTGTTCCACCAATTAGAATCATTTTTTTTGTGAAGTTCAAAATCGCGAAATTCGCTTGACGTGTCCCGTCAATTGCTGGATCCGCTTGAAAACTCGGAACACACACAATGTGCCACTCCGGCATAAACGTTTCAATTTCACTATCCGTTAAACGCAAAAACATGTTGTGCGCAAACAAACTTGACCATGGAAGCTCGGTAACAACGCGAATGTTCATTCGGTATTTCTCCTCTGCACATGCAGCCACGTCACGAACATAAATGTCCTGATCTTGCAAGAAATCTGTCATTCGGTCATAAAGTGCATCGAACTGTTCTGGGGTAAATCCAATATTCACATTTCCCCACCATACCGCATTTTCCGTCTTTTCATCGCGGACAATGTACCGGTCTTTTGGAGATCTACCCGTGAACTCACCTGTTTCAATCGCTAATGCACCTGTATCCGTTAACATGCCTTCTCCGAGGATGATGCAGTCTTCAACTAGTTCAGCTGGACTTAAATTCCAAAATTGCTCCCCTAGATTCGACAGCCCAATAGAAGCAGATAAATCTGCATTTTTTCCAAATTTCCCTTGTAATTCCATGTCTGTATTTTTGGTACAACTTCTGTAGTACGTGTAGGTGCAAAAGTACTTGGAGTCATGTTATTAAACTATGAT
>JBEDCT010000087.1:0-5931 GCA_041176665.1 Bacteroidota bacterium
AATCGCCAAATCTAAAATCGCCACATTAAAAGTGGCCTAATATTACCCACGAATTCGCTGGTTTTTATACTTTTGCAATTCGAAATTTTTGAACTATGAAAACATTACAATTTAGAGAAGCCTTAAGAGAAGCAATGTCTGAAGAAATGCGTCGCGACGAGCGTGTATTTTTACTCGGAGAGGAAGTAGCTGAATATAATGGCGCTTACAAAGTTTCTCAAGGAATGTTGGATGAATTTGGTCCAAAAAGAGTAATCGATACACCCATTGCAGAGTTAGGTTATACTGGTATCGCTGTTGGTGCTTCTATGAATGGACTTCGTCCAATTGTCGAGTTTATGACATGGAACTTTGCGATTCTTGCTGCCGATCAAATCATTAATTCTGCGGCTAAGATGTTACAAATGTCCGGCGGACAATATTCTTGTCCAATTGTTTTCCGCGGTGGAAATGGAACAGCAGGACAATTGGCTGCAACGCACTCACAAAGTTTCGAAGCATTCTACGCACACGTACCAGGACTAAAAGTTATTACACCATCTAATCCTGCAGATGCGAAAGGCCTGTTAAAAGCAGCGATTCGCGATAACGATCCAGTTGTCTTCTTAGAGTCCGAAAAAATGTACGGAGATAAAGGAGAAGTTCCTGAAGGAGAATACATTATTCCAATTGGCGTAGCAAACGTCGTTCGAAAAGGAACAGACGTAACGATTGTCACTTTTGGAAAAATCATCAAAGTGGCGGAAGAAGCTGCGGAAATACTAGCTAAAGATAACATCAACGTTGAAATCATCGATTTACGTACCATTCGTCCATTAGATTATGGAACTGTCGTTGAGTCTATTAAGAAAACGAATCGTTGTGTTGTGTTGGAAGAGTCTTGGCCGTTGGCATCCATTTCATCTGAAATTGCTTACCACTTGCAGCGCTATGCATTTGATTACTTAGATGCACCTGTGCAACGTGTGACACAAACGGATACTCCTTTTGCGTTCTCCCCTACCTTAATTGACGAAGCACTTCCAAATGTAGATCGTTTGATTAAAGCAGTAAAAGCGACTTTGTATCGATAAATTTACGATTGAAACGAGTTCAAAAGCATCGTCAGATGCTTTTTTTATTTCCACTAAATCCATTATTCAGAACGAGTTAAATCCTAGATGCGTATTAACGCACATCTTTTTGTTAAAAAACTTCATCTTTTTTAATTAAGCTCTTGGAATTTAAAAATAAATAGCTATCTTTGCACCCCTCAAAGTACGTTTGAGGGTTATTATTTATTTTAAAACAAGAGTATTTTATGCCAACTATTCAACAGTTAGTTCGCAAAGGAAGAACTGCGGTGGTGAAGAAGAGTAAGTCCGCTGCGCTTGATTCATGTCCACAACGTAAAGGTGTGTGTGTTCGTGTTTACACGACTACGCCTAAGAAGCCGAATTCGGCTATGCGTAAAGTGGCGCGTGTTCGCTTAACGAACGGAAAAGAAGTCAACGCTTACATCGGTGGTGAAGGCCACAATCTTCAAGAACACTCATTAGTACTTGTGCGAGGAGGAAGGGTTAAAGACCTTCCAGGGGTACGTTACCACATTGTTCGTGGTGCAGAAGATACGGCCGGAGTTCAAGGTCGTAGTCAGAGAAGATCCAAATATGGTACTAAACGTCCTAAGCAGAAATAATTAAAAGCTTTACAAAATGAGAAGAAGAAAAGCCAAGAAAATTGCGATTCTACCAGATCCGAAATTTAACGATCAGGTAGTAACAAAATTTGTAAACAATTTAATGCTAGATGGTAAGAAAAGTTTAGCATTCCGTTTATTTTACGATGCAATTGAAATCGTAGATAAAAAAATAGAAGAAACAGAAGGATTAGAAGTTTGGAGAAAAGCATTGGAAAATGTTACTCCAGCTGTTGAGGTAAGAAGCCGCCGTGTAGGTGGAGCTACTTTCCAAATCCCTACTCCCGTTCGTGAAGAACGTAAAGCATCCCTAGCTATGAAATGGTTAATCGGATATGCACGTAAACGAAACGAAAAGACAATGTCTCAAAGACTTGCTTCTGAAATCATCGCTGCTTCGAAAGAAGAAGGAGCTGCATTCAAGAAGAAAGAAGATACGATGCGTATGGCGGAAGCAAATAAAGCATTTTCACATTTCAGATTCTAAGACATGGCTAGAGATTTAAAATACACAAGAAACATTGGAATTGCTGCACACATTGATGCAGGAAAAACAACTACCACTGAGCGTATCTTATTTTACGGTGGTGTGAGTCACAAAATTGGAGAAGTTCATGATGGAGCTGCTACAATGGACTGGATGGAGCAAGAGCAAGAACGTGGAATCACAATTACTTCTGCTGCAACGACATTAGACTGGAAATACAGAGGTCAAGATTATCACGTAAACATTATCGATACACCAGGACACGTTGACTTTACAGTTGAAGTAAACCGTTCTTTACGTGTATTAGATGGTTTGGTGTTCTTATTTTCAGCAGTTGATGGTGTTGAGCCTCAATCTGAGACAAACTGGAGACTAGCAAACAACTACAACGTTCCACGTATTGGATTCGTTAACAAAATGGACCGTCAAGGTGCAGATTTCTTGAATGTTTGTCGCCAAGTAAAAACAATGTTAGGTAGTCATGCATTACCATTACAAATAAACATTGGTGATGAAGACAACTTCAAAGGAGTTGTTGACTTAATCAATTTTAAAGGTATTACATGGAATGAGGAAGATTTCGGAATGACTTTCCAAGAAATCGAAATTCCAGCTGACATTATCGACGAAGCGCGTCAATTACGTAGTGAATTATTAGAAGCGGTTGCTGAATTTGATGAGTCATTGATGGAGAAATTCTTCGAAGATGAAAATTCATTAACAGAGCGTGAAATTTTGAACGCATTGCGTGAAGCAACCATCTCAGGAAAAGTTGTGCCAATGATGTGTGGTTCTTCGTTTAAGAATAAAGGAGTTCAAGCGATGTTGGACATGGTAATGGAAATTCTTCCATCTCCAATGGACATCGAAGGTGTTGTTGGTATCAACCCAAAAACGGATAAAGAAGAATTACGTAAGCCATCTTACGACGAACCTTTTGCAGGATTGGCGTTTAAAATTGCAACGGACCCTTTTGTTGGACGTTTGTGTTTCGTTCGTGCATACTCAGGAAAATTAGAAGCAGGTTCTTATGTTTTGAACACACGTTCAGACAACAAAGAACGTATTTCTCGTATCTTCCAAATGCACGCTAATAAACAAAATCAAATTAGTGTATTAGGTGCTGGAGATATCGGTGCGGTTGTTGGATTTAAAGACATCAAAACAGGAGATACATTGTGTGCCGAGAATGCACCAATTGTTCTTGAATCTATGGTGTTCCCAGATCCAGTTATCGGATTGGCTATTGAGCCTAAAACACAAGCAGATACTGACCGTTTATCTATCGGTTTATCTAAACTTTCTGAAGAAGATCCAACATTCCGTGTAAATACAGATGAGGAATCAGGTCAAACAATTATCTCAGGAATGGGTGAGCTTCACCTAGAAATCATTGTTGACCGTTTGAAAAGAGAGTTTAAAGTAGAGGTGAATCAAGGTGCTCCACAAGTTACATACCGTGAGGCCATTACAGGTGAAACTAACCATAGAGAAGTTTACAAAAAACAATCAGGTGGTCGCGGTAAATTTGCGGATATCTTGGTTAAAATTTCTGCTCAAGATAACGAAGAGAAAACTGGACTTGAATTCATCAATAGCATCAAAGGTGGTAACATTCCTCGTGAATTCGTTCCATCTGTTGAGAAAGGATTTAAAGATTCCATGAAAAATGGAGTTCTTGCTGGATATCCTATCGAAGCGATGAAAGTTGAATTGTTAGATGGATCTTTCCACGCTGTCGATTCAGATTCTTTATCCTTTGAACTTTGTGCACGTATGGCTTACAAAGCAGCCCTGAAAGGATGTAGTCCTATTTTACTAGAGCCAATCATGAAATTAGAAGTGGTTACTCCGGAAGAAAACATGGGTGATGTTGTAGGTGACTTGAACAGAAGACGTGGAATGATGCGTGGAATGGATGATCGTGCCGGTTCAAAAGTATTGAAAGCGGACGTTCCTCTTTCTGAAATGTTTGGATATGTAACTCAGTTACGTACCATTACATCAGGACGTGCTAGTTCTTCTATGGAATTCTCTCATTACTCAGAAGCTCCTAAAAACGTTGCTGAGGATGTAGTAGCAAAAGCAAATGGTAAAGTCACAGCTTAAAAGATAAATAAGATGAGCCAAAAAATTAGAATAAAATTAAAATCGTACGATCACAACCTCCTTGATAAGTCAGCGGAGAAAATCGTAAAAACAGTTAAATCTACTGGTGCTGTTGTTAGCGGACCTATTCCACTTCCTACACACAAGAGAATATACACTGTATTGCGTTCACCACACGTAAACAAAAAAGCGCGTGAGCAATTTGAGTTGTGTGCGTACAAAAGATTGATGGACATTTACAGTAGTTCATCAAAAACAGTAGATGCGTTGATGAAATTGGAACTTCCAAGTGGAGTTGACGTAGAAATTAAAGTGTAATTTTTAACAACTAGTATATGCCAGGAATTATTGGACGTAAAATCGGGATGACTAGCATCTATAGTGCCGAGGGTAAATCTTTACCATGCACGGTTATTGAAGCTGGTCCTTGTGTTGTGACCCAAATAAAAACACAAGACAGAGATGGTTACGAAGCAGTTCAGTTAGGCTTCGGAGAGAAGAAAGAAAAGAATACTCCGAATGCATTGAAGGGCCATTTCAAAAAAGCGAACACTTCTCCAAAAGCGAAGTTGGTTGAATTCAAAGGATTCGATCAAGCAAACTTAGGAGATACTGTTTTAGTCGACATTTTCGAAGAAGGAGAATTTGTTGATGTAATTGGAACCTCAAAAGGAAAAGGATTCCAAGGGGTAGTTAGAAGGCATGGTTTTGCTGGGGTTGGTCAAGCGACTCACGGTCAGCATAACAGACTTCGCGCACCAGGTTCAATCGGAGCTTGTTCCTATCCAGCTCGTGTATTTAAAGGTATGCGAATGGCTGGACAAATGGGTAACAAAAGAAGATTGGCTTCAAACCTTCAAGTGTTAAAGGTAATTGCAGAAAAGAATTTAGTGATCATTAAAGGGTCGATTCCAGGTGCAAAAGGTTCAACTGTAACAATTAACAAGTAATGAAACTGAAAATATACGATTCAAAAGGAGTAGCTACTGCGAAGTCAGTAACACTTTCAGAGGAGGTTTTTGGAATCGAACCAAACAACCACGCCATTTACTTGGATGTAAAACAACACTTGGCGAACCGTCGTCAAGGAACGCACAAATCAAAAGAACGTGCCGAAATTGCTGGATCAACTAGAAAGTTGAAAAAACAAAAAGGTACGGGTGGTGCACGTGCGGGTAGCGCTAAATCAGGTACTCGTGTTGGGGGTGGACGTATTTTCGGACCTCGCCCAAGAAACTACCACTTCAAATTAAACGTGAAATTGAAACGTCTTGCACGTAAATCAGCTTTCTCGTTCAAAGCGAAGAATGATGGATTAATGATTATTGAAGATTTGAATTTGAATGCAAAAACAAAAGACTTCAAAGCGTTATTAACTTCATTGAACTTGGAAAACCAAAAAGTATTGTTGATTCTTGGTGAAAAAACCGACAACGTTTACTTAGCGGCACGTAACCTTGGAAGAGTGAAAGTCGTAACAGCAGACTCATTTAATACATTCGATGTGTTAAATGCAGGAAAAGTTGTCTTGGCTACAAGCTCAATAGATAAAATTCAAACTATTCTTAACTAAACGTTATGCATACAATTATTAGAAAGCCGATCATTACGGAGAAAGCAACTTTACAAAGTGAGCGAATGAATCGCTTTACTTTCG
>JBEDCT010000088.1:0-2597 GCA_041176665.1 Bacteroidota bacterium
CTTGAATGGAACATGGTTGACAACACATGAAGGTGGGTATCTCCCATTTACTGTTGATTTAACATCCGAATTAAAAAGTGGGAAAAACGTCATTGAAGTACGTGTAAACAATGAAGACAAGCCACAAATTCCACCAGGAAAACTATTGAAGGACCTTGACTTCAATTATTACGGAGGAATCTATCGGAATGTCACATTAATCAAGACAAATGCCATTCACATCACGGATGCCGTTCAAGAAAACAAGCCAGCTTCCGGAGGTGTATTTGTGAATTTTAATTCCTACAAAGCTTCTACTGCCAAGGCAAAAGTCCTTGTGCATGTAAAAAATGAATCGAATACTTCTGCGAATATCCGAGTAGAAACTACGATTACGGATGGAAAAGGGTATTCAAATCGAACGATTTCGGCCACACAAGAATTAGCGGGATATGCGACTAAGCAAATCGAATCAGAAGTGCAAGTGGCGCATGCAGAACTTTGGAGTCCGACTCATCCATTTTTGTACCATATGACTGTTCGTGTGTACAAAGACAATAAATTGGTGGACGAACAACACCAAAAAGTTGGCATCCGTTTCTTTGAACTGAAAGAAGATGGATTTTACCTCAACAATGAAAAGTACTTTTTATCGGGAACAAACCGCCATCAAGAATATCCGTACATCGGATACGCCCTTTCCGATAATGCCAATTGGCGCGATGCTGTCCTGATTAAAAATGCCGGATTCAATTTTGTGCGACTTTCCCATTATCCACAGTCAGAGTCCTTTTTGGATGCCTGTGATGAACTTGGATTAATCGTGATGAATTCCCTTCCTGGTTGGCAGTTTATGGGTGATTCTACGTTTCAAGGGAATGTTAAACAGAATTTACGGGACATGGTTCGTCGTGACCGAAACCGAACATGTGTTCTTTTCTGGGAGAATTCCTTGAATGAAACATGGATGGAAAAACCGTTTATGGCCGAGTTGAATCAGATTTTAGATGAAGAATTTCCATTTTATTCTATCAGTGCGAGTTGGATCGATGATCCTTCCTACGATTTGTTCATTCCCGCTCGCCAGCACGGAAAAGCACCTGAATATTGGAATTCCTATCAAAATGGAACGAAACACATCCTCATTGCGGAATATGGCGATTGGGAATACTATGCACAGAATGCTGGATTCCAACAGAAGTCCTTTTCGGATTTAAAGGAAGAAGAACGCACTTCGCGTCAATTGCGTTCTGATGGCGAAAAACGTCTTTTGCAACAAGTGACGAATTTTCAGGAAGCATCGAATTCCAATCGCAAGGGAGCAACGACCATCGGTGAAGCCAATTGGTTGATGTTCGATTACAACCGAGGTTATAGTCCGGACTTGGAATCTTCCGGAATTGCTGATATTTTTCGCATTCCGAAGTTCTCTTACGATTTTTACAAAAGTCAAATCTCACCTTTCGATTCTTTGCGTGATCCGCGATTAGAATCAGGTTATTGCCAAAGCATTGCTAATTTCTGGACATCGGAATCTCCGCTTGATGTGACCATATTCAGCAACGCTGAGGAAGTGGAATTGTTTCTTAACGACTCCTTGATTGGACGCCAAAAGCCGACCGTGAACGAACTCAGTAATCACCTTTCTCAGGCTCCTTTTATCTTTCATATCGATGCATTCGAAGCCGGAACTTTGATGGCGGTCGCTTTTATTGATGGAAAAGAAGTCGGATTAGATAGAGTTTCCACCGCTACGAATCCCGACGGAATGGACATGGAAGTCGATTTCGCGGGAATTCCCATTGCTACCGATCACATGGATGTGTTTTTTGCTCGTGTCAAAATTCTCGATCATGAATCGCTGGTTTCATCGGCCCAAAATGAAGTGACCTTTGAAATCATTAAAGGAAAAAACGTTGAATTGATTGGTGAAAATCCGGTGAAAGCCGAAGCAGGAATTGCTTCCATTCTCGTGCGATCAACTTCCTTTCACGATGAAATTCACATCCAAGCGACTTCTCCAGGATTGGGAACACATGTATTTATTATAACTCCTGAAAAATGATGGATGTACCAAGTGCACTGATTCGGGAAATAAGTTTAGACTTCAAAGCGCAGTTTGGAAGGAGTCCTTCCCTACTCGTTTTTGCGCCCGGACGAATCAATGTAATAGGTGAACACATCGACTACAACGATGGCTATGTTTGTCCAGCTGCGATTGATAAATTCATGGGCTTCGCCATCGGTCCAGCGAACGGAGATCTATCGCTCATCACCGCGCTTGATTTAAACGAAGAATTTCAATTAGACACGAACGACACCTTTCATCCAGAGCAAACACATTGGACTAATTACTTCAAAGGTGTGTTGTCTCAATTCTCCACAGAAAACATTGCTCCTTTTCAATTGTGCTTCAAAAGTAACATTCCCGGCGGAGCAGGACTTTCTTCCTCTGCGGCACTATCTTGTGGATTTGCTTATGCCCTGAACGAATGGACAAAAGCAGGAAAAACGAAAAAAGAATTAGCGCTTATTGGACAACGAACGGAACATACGTTTGCGGGAGTAAATTGTGGTTTGATGGATCAATTTGCGAGTGTTTTCGGACAGAAAAATCA
>JBEDCT010000089.1:0-3255 GCA_041176665.1 Bacteroidota bacterium
TTTTATGCTCCATCCGCTCCATTAACAAGCCAGCAAGCTTCGTGGGTTTTGAAACAAGTTCAATGGAAAACAAGAGCCATCCTTCCCGGACAGTTTGTTGTGCACCAAGGACTAAACGGAACCTTATCCGAAGGAACGCTTCAGTGGAACACAGAAGGACTACGTTACGTCACCACAGCACTAAAAACGAATCAAGCGCTGATTTTAAGTCCACGTTTCTTTCATTACAGCAATCAATTTCCTTCTAAGCTACTTTCTTCGATTCCCGAGGAATTTTCGTTGCGTTGTTTGTTCCTTTCGTTAGATCGCATTTCGATCAATTACGACGGCGGAAAATTAACGGAGGACCAACAATTTCCTTTTGCACCATCCTTTGAGGTATTGTTGGAATACGAAAATCCAAGGTCAATGGAAAAAGCCCTGCAAAACGCACAGTCCGTTTTTGACACCTTAGACTGGAAAGAAAACGAAGTGAAAATGGGAAGTCAGGAAATTTTCTTCAAACGAACGAGTCCCAAAACACTGTACATCTGCTCCAACAAAGCACAATTTTGTCCGAATGGCATTCCAAGCATCACCCGTTGTCAAACAGGATTCCTGTGCAAAGGAGATTTGGGACGATTAACGAGTATCAAAAATACGGGTTGGGCCGGACTCGTATTAGACATGATTCCAGCCTTTAGAGCAAGCAAGGATTTATTCGACGGCACCAAAGAAGTGAAAAGTTCTAAAAACGGAATGGAGATCACGTTCAAACCAGGAAAAAATGTTCTTCACGAACTACTTAAAACACTGGTCGTTTACGGACAAGAATAGTCCTAGCTAACTTCAAAACGATTAAAATCGTTTAAGTCTTTTTCCCAAAAAATAAAAAAAACACTTTCGCCGTAATTACTGAAACTTTAAATCATTAATTATGAAAACGTACCTTTTTTCGTTTGAAAAGCTGGATGTTTGGAAGGATGCACATGCATTGGTCCTACTGACGTACACAGCAACAAAAAAATTCCCAACTTCAGAGCGCTTCGGACTCTCAAATTGGATGAAGCAATCCAGTATTGACATCGTGAGTAACATTTCCTTGGGGAGCGGTCCAGTTCCTCGGAAAGAACAGGTGGTGTTTTACCAGGCTGCGTATTCAGCGGGAATGGCATTATTGAACCAAGCCTTGATTGCGCGGGACTTAGGTTACTTAACACCTGAACATTGCTTGGAGTACCGCATCCACTTAGAGATGGTGACTGGAAAGATCAACGCACTCAGAAAAAGTGTTTTGGCAAAAAACCTTGAGGCAGCTGCCTAAGATTGGTGTCCATTTTTTAAGCAAAAAAAATCCCCTGACAGTATCGTCAGGGGATTTTCAAATTTTATCGTGTAAACAACATTTCTCTGAATTTCGGCAATGGCCAAAGTTCGTCCTCCACTAATAATTCTAGTTTATCTGCGTGGTAGCGAATTTCATCGAAGTGTGATTTTACGTTATCACAGTAAGCAAGCGCTTTATCTTCGGCATGCTCCAATTTATTAGCGATTTTACGTTGCTCCAACATGGCATCAGAAGCTGTTTTCATCTTATTCATGTGCATGCTGATTTTCTCAATGATTTCAATCTGAGCTTTTGAAGCCGCTTTGCCCGCTTTTTCGCCAAGAATGTTCATTAATCCTTGCACATTGGTGATCAACTTGTTTTGATATTCAACTGCTGCCGGAATGAAGTTATTCTGAATCAAATCACCCATTAAACGCGATTCGATTTGGATTTTCAATACATAGTTCTCGAATTCAATTTCACGACGCGCATCCAACTCACGAGGAGAAAGAACGCCCATTTCATCAAATAATTTCGCTACATTTTTATCGTGCCAGATTTGCAAAGCGCGAGGCGTATCTTTCAAATTCGCCAAACCGCGTTTTTCCGCTTCGATCACCCACTCGTCTCCGTAACCGTTTCCTTCAAAACGAATTTTCTTTGAGTTTTTGATCATGGATTGCAATTCCTTCAAGATTGCTTCGTCCTTACTCTCACCTTTCGCGATGCGTGCGTCGATCGCAATTTTAAAAACACGTAGTTGCTTCGCCATAATCGTATTCAATACAATCATTGCCGATCCACAGTTCGCAGAAGATCCAACAGCGCGGAATTCAAATTTATTTCCAGTAAATGCGAATGGAGAAGTTCGGTTACGATCCGTATTATCCAACAAGATTTGCGGAATCTTCCCGATGTTCATTTTCAATTCCGTTTTATCCTGCGGAGTCATTTTACCCGCTTTTACGTTTTTCTCTATATCGTCTAACAATTGAGAAAGTTGGCTTCCAATAAACACGGAAATAATCGCTGGTGGTGCTTCATTCGCTCCTAAACGGTGGTCGTTACCTGCAGATGCAATTGCTGCACGCAACAATCCAGCATTCTCGTGAATGGCCATAATGGTATTCACTAAGAAGGTTAAGAACTGTAAATTGGACTTTGGATTTTTTCCAGGAGCTAATAAGTTCACACCGGTGTTTGTGCTTAAAGACCAGTTATTGTGTTTTCCGGATCCATTGACACCTGCAAACGGTTTCTCGTGCAATAACACACGGAAGTTGTGCTTGCGAGCCGTTTTCTCCATGATGTCCATCAACAACAAGTTGTGGTCGTTCGCTAAGTTACATTCTTCGAAAATTGGCGCACACTCAAATTGATTTGGCGCTACTTCGTTGTGACGAGTTGTTACAGGAATGCCTAACTTCAAGGATTCTACTTCGAATTCACGCATGAATGCATTCACACGTTCAGGAATAGATCCAAAATAATGATCGTCTAATTGCTGTCCTTTCGCTGGCGCATGTCCAAACAAAGCTCTACCCGTTAACATAATATCTGGACGCGCGTTAAACAATGCCGAGTCAATCAGGAAGTATTCTTGCTCCCATCCAAGTGTTGTGTTTACTTTGTTGACGTTTTTATCGAAGTACTGACATACTTCCACCGCTGCACCATCGACCGCATTTAAAGCTTTTAACAAAGGCATTTTGTAATCCAGGGATTCTCCCGTGTAGGAAATAAAGATGGTTGGAATACATAAGGTTTTTCCGATAACAAATGCTGGAGAAGATGGATCCCATGCAGTGTAACCACGTGCTTCGAAGGTATTTCGAATTCCACCATTTGGAAATGAGGAAGCGTCTGGTTCTTGTTGTACTAATAAATCACCGTCAAAACGCTCGATTGCTTTTCCTGGACCAATTGGTTTAAAAAACGCATCGTGT
>JBEDCT010000090.1:0-3991 GCA_041176665.1 Bacteroidota bacterium
TTGCTATTTGGAAGAACGGTATTTGCTGCATCTGTAAACACACTTCCCGTGTAAGAAAATTGGTAATTGAAGGAAAATCCTTTGAAATCGTAGTTCAATCCCGTTCTCAATAGTTGACTTGGTGCGTATTCTACTTTTTTACCTTGAATGGAAAGGCTCGGGTCTTGTGCCAAAGCAGGATTGTTCCAAGTCACGTAACGTGCGTCTTGAATCGTTCCACTCACATAAACGGATAGCAATTCGCTAATGGTTGAATTTTTGAAGAAAGGATTAAAAAAGGACCATTCCAGATACGCTTCCATTCCTTTACTCACGACATCTCCGATGTTTGTTTTGAAAGGGGCGTTGTTTACGTTGTAGGCGCCGATTTTACCATTGTATCTCAAATAGAACGCATTTACATCAAAGGTAATGGGACCTTTTCGACTGATAAATAATCCTTTGGTGCCAAGTTCGGAGGTAAATCCTGTTACATCGTTCATTGATTGATCAACGACTTCTGTTGTGGAAGATGGCAACAATTCAGAATACATTACTGGACGATAGTTTTGAGTCGCATTCGCATATAGACTCCATTTCAACTTTTCTTTGGCAAACAACCGAAACTGACTACTCAATCCACCCAAAAGGATGAAACGCTTTTTCTCTTGTACTTCCATGATGCCACTTGTGACATTATTGGACCTGCCGGAAAGTTGATTGATTAAATACTCGGAGCGAAATCCAGGTGTGATGGAAAGACGCTTGGATATTTTGAATAAATGTTCACTGAATAATGCCATGTTTTTTGTCCCCAATGCCAAATCCTTTTGAAAGGTATTCCCAAAGTTATCTGGTGAAACAGTCAAGTCTAAGTCGGTAGAAGTACTTCCAATTCCTTGTTGTAGACGATGTATTTCACTGTTGCACAAACGCACACCGATGGTCCATGTTTGCAGTTGTTGTCCGAGTTTGTATTGTTTCAAATAACGGATTTCACTCGATTGAGTCACGTAATGATCGATGTCCACCTGACGTGGATTGAATGTTCCTAAAACCGTATTCATCGTGTCCATTACAGACAAGGATTTCGTGAATCCAACGCTGTTACGATCGGAAAAAGTGAAGGCCGTGTAAAACTGTAATTTAGATTGTTCATTAAAACTATAGTCGCCTTGAATCGAAAGCGTATGCCATTTCAATTGAAACCAGTTTCTTGAACGAAATGAAGTGTCAGCATTCGTGTAGAGTAAACTATCGAAAATTCCGCCAGCTTGCTGACTCACGTATCCACTATTGGAATATTCCGCAGACACTTTTCCTTTTTTCAGTTGATACGATACCTTACCAAAGTAATTTGCGGTAGTATATTGACTGTTTTGACGAAATCCATCTGCATTTCTGTGATGTGCAAAGCCGTAGTAACTCCAGTTCTTTTTCGATCCACCTATCGCAGTAAAACTGTTGAATAGTCCAAATGAACCAATGGTCTGCGAATTTTCGACTGAAAACGTTTGGTCGGATAATTTATCCTTGAATTGATAATTGATCATTCCGCCAAACTGTGTCCCGTATTGCAGAGCGGATGATCCTCGGTACACATCTACTTTCGCAACTGCATCTAGGGTAGGAGTGTAATACGTTTCTGGATACCCAGATGGATCCGCGGCAATGTCGTAACCATTTTGACGCATGTTAAATTCCCATGAACGATTCGCACTCAATCCACGTGTGGAAATACTCGTTTGAAGTCCAGAAGCATCGTGCTCACTCACGTACATTCCTGGCGTACGTTTGAACAATTGACGGTAATTGTTGGTACTTAAGTCCAATTGCTGGGAATTCAAAGAGATGCTCTCCATCTTTTTACCAGAAACAATTTTCATTAAGTAAATCGAATCAGGAAGTTGCTTAACGATTTGATAAGTTCGAACCACCACATCGCTTTGCGTACTAATTTTCAAAATACTGTCCTGAGCAAATAGACGAGAAGATAAAACTACTAGAACAAAGAGAAATCGGTAACGCATCATTAGCTTTGAATTTTTCTGCAAAGTTAGTCGCGCAACACGGAGTCATCAATACCACTTTTGAGGTATTCTAGAATGATTCTAAATAAGCGTGAGGATGATGCGCGTTAAAGCGTTCCTTATTTTGACTTAAACGCAAGTTTGTATCCCAAATAAGCCATGGGAATATACGCGCCAATCAAATCTAATAGGATGAACCAAATCGGTGTTCCAGGTAGCATAATGACCATCGAAATACCGGCAATTAAGAAAAGTACACCAGCCATCATTGCGAACACAAATTGTTGGGATTTTAAGAATCGTGTGATCAATACTGCGGAAATAAGTGTTCCAATCGCATGTGCTAAAAATGGAAATAAATAGTGTTTGGCCTCCAAAAAAGGTGCTGCAGCTTTTAATCCGTCCATTGTGTTCAAATTACATCCTTCCGGTGGTGGAATGAGGTTTGTGCCAAGCGTAAGAAAAGCGCCATTTACCTGTGCGCCGATAAAAATGGAAAGGAGAATGACGATGGTTCTTTTTAAAATGTGAAGGAAAGTGTTCATGATTTTATTGATATTATCCGATTATTGAAACTCCGATGAAATGTCCGATTCCATAGGTAATCGCTGCAGCAGCAAGTCCAAAAACAACTTGACGCATTCCCGAGAAAAGAAGGCTTTTTCCCGTGAAAAGTGTAATCGATCCACCGATTAAAAAGAGTCCAATTGCACTTAACAAGGAGCTAAACAAAATGGCTTTCATTCCACCGATAAAGAAAAACGGAATAACAGGTAAAATGGCCCCTATGGCAAAGAAGATAAACGATGCCACAGCGGCTTCCATTGCTGATCCTTTTAAATCTTCCGGATTGATGCCTAATTCTTCTTTTACCAAAATTTGATGTGCGTGATCTTTGTTGGTCATGATTTCCTTTGCCATGGACATAGCCTGTTCTTCAGGAATACCTTTGGAAATGTAAATCAGGGCCAATTCCTTTTCTTCACCTTCTGGATTGTGTTCCAATTCTTCCATTTCGAGCTCCATTTGATTCTCGAATAATTCCTGTGAACTTTTGACGGAAATCCACTCGCCTAAGGCCATGGATAAGGCTCCAGCTAATAATCCTGCGATTCCGGTTAAAAGCACTTCCTGTTGTCCGCTAGAGGCTCCTGCGATTCCCATGACCAAACTAAAGTTGGATACTAATCCGTCGTTTCCACCTAAAACGGCTGCACGAAGGGCATTCCCTCCTACGGAGCGATGTCTTTTTTCGAAACGAGCTAAGTTGGTTCCAGAAACGTTTTTATTGTGATTTAAAATGTTTTTCAGAATCGTAACGTGAGCAGTATCCGAAATAGAAGATGCTGTATTTGTGGTTTTACGCGCGTTCACCACTGCGGATGAAATGCTTTTCTCTGTGTCCAATAACACACCAAGCACATAATCGTAACCGAGTAACTTTCCAATACGCGCTAATGTTTTCGCTCGCCAAGATGGACCCGGAAGTTGATCGAGTGGCAATGCGTTACTATGTGCAAAGGCTTCGGCATGACTCAACTCAATGGCACTCATTTGCACAAATACCTTTGCAACGTTTTCGTCTTCCTCGTGTTCCGCTAAAAGAGCGTAAAGAAAACTGGCGTCAATTTCTGTTTGGATGCTTTTTAAATTAATCATGAGTGCTCGATTTCTAAAATAATAGAGATGAATGTACGCAATTTTCTCGTGTAAATCTCTTATTCGATTGGTCCAGGTTTAAAAATGAGGTTCGTTGCTCGTTTATACGGAAGGAAATACTTTAAATCCACAGACAAATACGATCCATTCACATTTCCATAAACCACTTTAGAGTCATTTACGTAACGATGCTTTGCTACTAATAGAAAAACAGGAGAGAGGGCAACTCGAGCTGATCCCCCCACATAAAATACTCCACTGTTCTTTGTTCTGTATTCAAATCCAACACCGGATATGAAATCAAAAGAGATTTTTTTGTGAAT
>JBEDCT010000091.1:0-3443 GCA_041176665.1 Bacteroidota bacterium
TGAAGTTGAGATTAAGTAATTAATCCCACAATATTACAGG
Source organism: Bacteroidota bacterium (assembly GCA_041176665.1). Classification (GTDB taxonomy): domain Bacteria; phylum Bacteroidota; class Bacteroidia; order Flavobacteriales_D; family Crocinitomicaceae; genus UBA952. The sequence continues at coordinate 41 of JBEDCT010000091.1, forward strand.
AAAGGCACCGCTATTTTAGCGGATGCCTTCTCCTGTTTTTTCGCATGTTGATTTTGACAGAATAATCGAATAACTAAAAAACAAAAGCCTTGGCAACATCAAATAATTCAACCCGAATTAATTTTGCTTCAAGCAAAAATCAATTTGAGTATCCAGATTTCCTGGAGATTCAATTAAAATCCTTCCAGGAATTCTTTCAGTTGGAAACAACACCAGAGAATCGTGATAGTGAAGGTTTATTTAAAGTTTTCGCAGAAAACTTCCCTATTACCGATACAAGAAATCAGTTTGTATTGGAGTTTTTAGATTACTTCGTTGATCCACCGAGATACTCTATTGAAGAGTGTATCGAACGCGGATTGACGTACAGTGTTCCTTTAAAGGCTAAATTGAAATTATATTGTACCGATCCTGAACATGAGGATTTTGAAACCATCGTACAAGATGTTTATTTAGGTACAATTCCTTATATGACTCCAAAAGGGTCTTTCGTTGTAAATGGTGCTGAACGTGTTATCGTTTCCCAATTACACCGTTCTCCAGGTGTGTTCTTCGGTCAAAGCCGTCACGCAAATGGTACAAAATTATATTCTGCTCGTATTATTCCTTTCAAAGGTTCTTGGATTGAATTCGCAACTGATATTAATAATATCATGTATGCTTACATCGATCGTAAGAAAAAATTGCCGGTAACTACCTTGTTCCGTGCAATTGGATACGAAACAGATCGTGACATCCTAGAGATTTTCGGATTGGCGGATGAAGTGAAGGTAAACAAAGCCAATTTGAAAAAATTAGTTGGACGTCGTTTAGCTGCTCGTGTTTTGAAAACATGGATTGAGGATTTCGTTGATGAGGATACAGGAGAAGTTGTATCTATCGAGCGTAACGAGGTTATCCTTGATCGTGAATTAGTAATTGGTGAAGAGCATTTGGACTCTATCATGGACTCTGGTGCGAAATCATTGATTTTACACAAAGAGGACGGAAATTCTACCGATTATACGATTATCTACAACACTTTACAAAAAGATACTTCCAACTCTGAAAAAGAAGCGGTTGAACACATTTACCGTCAATTACGTAACGCAGATCCGCCCGACTATGAGACGGCAAAAGGAGTATTTGAGAAATTATTCTTCTCAGATGCACGTTATGATTTAGGTGAGGTTGGACGTTTCCGTTTGAACAAGAAATTAGGATTAGATGATTCTGAAGAATCGCGCGTTCTTACCAAAACTGATATCATAAACATCATTAAATACCTAATCGAGTTGATTAACTCGAAAGCGGATATTGATGATATTGACCACTTATCCAATCGTCGCGTTCGTACAGTTGGTGAGCAATTGTATGCACAATTTGGTGTTGGACTTGCAAGAATGGCAAGAACAATCCGTGAGCGTATGAACGTTCGTGATAATGAAGTATTTACTCCAATTGACTTGATCAACGCGAAAACACTTTCGTCGGTGATTAATTCATTCTTCGGAACGAATCAGTTATCTCAGTTTATGGATCAAACCAATCCACTTTCTGAAGTAACACACAAACGCCGCTTGTCGGCTCTAGGACCAGGTGGACTTTCTCGTGAAAGAGCAGGGTTCGAGGTTCGTGACGTTCACTACACGCACTATGGTCGTCTTTGTACGATTGAAACACCGGAAGGACCAAACATTGGTTTGATTTCTTCTTTGTGTGTATTCGCCAAAGTGAATAAATTAGGTTTCATTGAAACTCCTTACCGTCGCGTTGAGAACGGTAAAGTTGTATTAAATGAAGAACCTGTTTACCTAGCAGCAGAAGAAGAAGATTCAAAAATGATCGCGCAAGCAAATGCGGTGATGGATGATAAAGGAAACTTCTTGTCTGATGTCGTAAAAGCACGTTTCGAAGGTGACTTCCCAGTGGTAGCACCGAAGGATTTGAATTTGATGGACGTTGGTGCCAATCAAATTGCATCGATTGCCGCTTCATCTATTCCTTTCTTGGAGCATGATGATGCCAACCGTGCATTGATGGGATCAAACATGCAACGTCAAGCAGTTCCATTATTACGTCCAAATTCTCCAATTGTTGGAACAGGAATTGAGCGTTTAGTTGCACGTGATTCTCGTGTACTAATCAACGCTGAAGGAACTGGAACAGTAGAGTATGTGGATGCGAATGAAATCGTTATTCGATACGATTGGAACGAAGAAGATAAAATGGTGAGTTTTGATAGCGAGGTAACTCGTTATGGATTAACAAAATTCATGAAAACCAACCAAAGTACATGTATCAACTTGAAACCGATTGTTCAAAAAGGCGATCGCGTTGAAAGAGGACAAGTACTTTGTGAAGGATATGCAACGCAAGCAGGTGAGTTGGCTCTAGGTCAAAACTTGAAAGTGGCGTTCATGCCTTGGAAAGGTTACAACTTTGAGGATGCGATTGTTATCTCTGAAAAAGTTGTGCGTGATGATATCTTTACAAGTGTTCACATCGATGAATATTCATTGGAAGTGCGTGATACGAAACGTGGAATGGAAGAATTGACTTCTGATATTCCTAACGTAAGTGAAGAAGCTACGAAAGATTTAGATGAAAATGGATTAATCCGCATTGGTGCTGAAATCCGTGAAGGAGATATCTTGATTGGTAAAATCACTCCAAAAGGTGAAACAGATCCATCTCCAGAAGAGAAATTATTACGTGCAATCTTTGGTGATAAAGCAGGAGATGTGAAGGATGCTTCGTTGAAAGCTGGTCCATCTTTACGTGGAGTTGTTATCGAGAAAAAATTGTTCTCTCGAGCAATCAAAGACCGTAAATCTAAATCTCAGGATAAGCCAATCTTGGAAACAATTGACGCAGAATACCAAAAAGATTTTGCTGATTTGAAGGAAAAACTTGCAGAAAAATTGATGGTCATCTTAGGTGAACACAAATCTTCAGGGGTATACAATAACTTCAAAGAAGAGTTGATCAAGAAAGGAACGAAATTTACGAATAAAGCGTTGATGGCATTGGATTACTCTATCGTGAATCCATTGAACTGGAGTTCAGATGTGAAAATCAACCAATTAATTAGTCGTGTAATTCACAACTTTAATATCAAAGCAAACGATTTACTAGGTAACTACAAACGCCGTAAATTCCATATTTCTGTTGGAGATGAACTTCCTGCTGGAATCGTGAAATTGGCGAAAGTTTATGTTGCTAAAAAACGTAAATTGAAAGTTGGAGATAAAATGGCGGGACGTCACGGAAATAAAGGAATCGTAGCGAACATCGTTCGTCAAGAGGACATGCCTTTCCTTGAAGATGGAACCCCAGTAGATATCGTATTGAATCCACTTGGTGTACCTTCTCGTATGAACCTTGGTCAAATTTATGAAACTGTTCTTGGTTGGGCAGGTGA
>JBEDCT010000092.1:0-19895 GCA_041176665.1 Bacteroidota bacterium
CAAATGTGAAATTAAACGTGAACGTGAACAGTGGAGCGTTTGTTGGATCTAGTGCACCCGTTTCAATCGTTTCTTTGGATACCTTGAACGTAACAGTAGCAACTCAATTTACACCAGCTGCAACAGTGGCTTCTTACACAGTAACTCGCAACATTACTGCGGATTCTACGGATGACGTAACGGCAAATAACACGATGTCGGATATCACTTTCAATGTGTCAAACTTCATTTATGCTCGTGATAACAACGTTATATCTGGAAGTACATCGAATGGAACAACAGGTTTTGAAACAGGTAACTTGTATGATATTTTCCAAGACGATTTAGTAAAAGCAATTAATGTTCGTCTTCCAAATGGTACAAACGGCGCAACAGTTGGAACAGAAATCTACACAAAATTATATTCTATTGACGCAGTGTCAGGTGATTTCGTTTACGAATCTGAATCTGCACCACTAGTATTAGCTGCGAATAACTTAAATACGAATTTGGTGGTAGAACTTGAGCCTTATGTAAATGTTACTGCAGGAACAACGTATTTGGCTGTAGTTGGTTCTTACACTGCTGGATTGAAAGTGTCCAACGCTGGTACTTCACCAGCACAAACATCTTTCTTATTAGATGGAAACGATATTGCAACTTCCACATTATACTACCAAACGTCAACACCTTACGTTCGTTTGAATTTTGATCCAGTTTTAGGAACCGAAGAAATCGAGCAAGTGCAACAAGTGGTGATTATGCCGAATCCATCAAATGGGGTAGCTTCTTTACAGTTCGAATTAATAAATGCTTCTGATGTAACCATTTCTGTATTGGATGTTGCTGGTAAAGAAGTTCAAAACACAGCATTGAACCAATTGACTTCAGGAACACACAACGTGGCTCTTGAATCAGCAAAATGGAATAACGGAGTTTACTTTGTGAATATTGCTTCTAACGGAACAGTGTTGACGAAAAAATTCGTGAAAAAATAATTAGCTAATGAAATAGTGAAAGGCCGGTGTTTCCGGCCTTTTTTGTTATGTGGGAATTTGAAGTAGGATATATAGGGTTGTTTTTTAGCGCATTTTTTGCTGCGACCATTATTCCTGTTGCCTCAGAAGCCGTTCTCTTAGGAATGCTTGCTTATCATTACGATCCGCTTGTATGTTTACTTGTCGTTTCAACAGGAAATACGCTTGGCGCCATTCTCAATTATTACATCGGTTACCTGGCTAAGCCAATTTGGCTGAAAAAAATACGGGTGAGTATGACGCAAATTGAACAATGGAAGGAGCGCGTTCATAAATATGGCGTCTGGCTTGCCTTGTTTTCCTGGCTTCCATTAATCGGTGATCTTATTGGTGTTGCACTTGGATTCTTTCGAGCACCTAAATTATTGACATTTGTCTTTTTTGCTATCGGTAAAGTTCTTCGATATGCTATCGTAATATTACTTTACTTTCTTTTTTGAGCCTTTTTGAATGTGCAAATATTCTAAAACAGGATCCTTTTGCTGAATTAATTGTTGACGATTAATCGAGATGACGTGATCTGGCTCAATCGCCTTTAATTCTATGTTTGAACGATCCTTAGGTGTGAATTTCAAGGTAGAAACCATCAAGTGAATACTCGAATGATCTAAGGTAAAAGGAGCGCTATTTCCAAATGTTCCGCCAACTCCACCCATGCATTGTGTACCAATGATTTCTCCTCTCAGCGTACTTTTAAACCAACCAGCGAATAAAACAGATGCAGACATTGACGAACCATTCGTAATTAAGCTGCATTTCCCTTTGTAGGTAAAATTCAATTTATTCTGAGGTGTATAGGCATATAAAATGGTACGCGTAGTTCCCAAAGGAGATTTGTAAAAATCGTACTCCTGACTGATGAGTCCATTTGGATAAACACGTTCTGCACGGTTCATGAATTGTCTTTCTTGGTAAAAGGGAAGGGAAGCAAATCGATCGAAATCACTCCTTTTGTACAAATAATTCATCTGTAAAGGCGCACCACTTAGATTCAAGTAGCTCAAGACATACTCCTGTGCACGCAGCATACCGCCCAAATTATCTCTTAAATCAATGTATAATTCTTTCACATTACTTTCCTTTATCTCCGTAAAGCATGCATCTATCTGTTTTTTGAATTTCTTTAATGAAATAGGATCAAAGGATTCAATCGTCAATACGCAACGCTTATCTTTATCTATAAAATAATGTACCGGACCCTTTAAATCAAGGGTGCGGTCCTTTAAATACTGTCCAGCTTTTACATAATTTGCTCCCTTGACAACAGTGTCACCACTTAAATTCACTAGTTTAAATTTGGCTTTATCCGTTAAATTGGCACGGTGAAGTAGGTTGAATGTTGCACCAATCATGCGTTGAGCGATTTCTTCTTGGGCATAGTTCGCATTTCCCTCCGAAAAACTTAAACCTTTGCTCATAGCGAATAAACTATCCATGCTATACGAATCGATTTGGAGAATTTCACTTCCAATCGGAATATCATTTTTGTAAATACCTTCCAAATAGAATTTATTGTCGATTCGGACAATAAAAAATGGGATAACGGCACGATCTTTCGGTCCTAAATACAAATAGTCTCGAGGATTTAAATTGGTGTGCGAGTCCTTCATCACCCCTAAATAACTGGTGACAATTTGAAGGAATTCAAACATAGTCTTCTCCGTCGAACAAGACTTCAATGCACGTTTGTAACCGTTGACAAATGCGTCAACTCCACAATATAAACTTGGATTCGGATGCGTTTCGAGTATGTGCTCATGCAATTGTTCGATGTCCGCTTTCATGGCTTCAGGACACAACTTTACCTCACTGATTTCATCTTTTGAATAGTGAAAAAAGGATGTACAATCTTGTGCGCCTCCAATGAATGAATGCAGCATGGCTAGAACGAGAAAAAGCTTAAGTATTTGCATGAAAGAGTTAATCGAAGTTAATAGATTTAGTTGAATTAATACTACATTTGAGTTCTTAAATTCTGATGAATACCATGAATCAAAAATCTGTAGCTTTCACACTATTAACGCTTGTATTTCTTTCTTGTCACAGAACGGATGAGAAATTTTGTTCGTGCATGGACAAAAGTGAAGAGGTGAATGCCTTAACAGAAAAAATATGGCAACAAGAGGCAACAAAAGCGGACAGTGTGCAATTGAAAAAATTGATTGCGTCGAAAAATGAGATATGCGAGAGCTATGCCTTGAAAGATGGAGAGGAATTAATGAAATTGCGAGAAGATTGTAAGTAATATGGAAGAAACGAAAACGGTATTAATCGCTGGTGGATCTGGATTGATTGGCAAGCAACTCACAAAAGTCTTTAAGGAACGCGGATACCGCGTATACAAGCTTTCTCGAAACGCACGTAAACAAGGACACATCGAGTGGAATCCGAAAACAAAACAGATCGATGAAAAATACCTCAGTCGAATTCACATTTTAATTAACCTTGCCGGTGCAAATATTGGAGATAAAAACTGGTCAACTTCCCGAAAAAAAGAATTAATTGATTCACGCGTACAATCAACCGAGTTTTTGAGTGAACTCGCTCTTAAAATGCCCAAACTTAGCTATTACGTTGGAGCCTCCGGTGTAAATTGTTATAACTTAACCCACGACAAAGTTTTTCATGAAAACGATGAATACGGGACAGATTTCTTAAGTACCCTTGTTCGTGATTGGGAAAAGGCAAGCGACCGTTTTGATGGCATTTGCCCATATATGAAATTGCGCATCGCCATGGTTCTCTCAAACCGAGGTGGATCACTTACTGCGATGAAACGACCGGTGTTTTTTGGACTAGGTTCTCCGCTTGGTTCAGGAAACCAATACCATCCATGGATTCACATCGATGATTTATGCAGAATGATTTTATTCGGTGTTGACCAGCAACTCGAAGGAACGTATAACGCGGTTGCCGAATGTGACACAAATCGCACCATGATGAAAGGGATTGCTAAATATATGCATCGCCCATTCTTTTTACCACCCGTGCCAAGCGGAATACTAAAATTATTTCTAGGTGAGCGCTCCATGCTTGTCCTTGCAAACCTGCGTGTATCAAATGATAAAATAAAGAATGCAGGTTTTGAATTTAAATTCGATAAGCTCAACAAAGCCTTAAAAGTCTTATTCCCGAAATAATTATTTATAATTTAACATTCAATTCGCTTCGTTGAAATCAAATAAAAAGTACTTTCAAAGAAAAAAAACGAATGGCCAAATCTAAAAAAATATTCGTCCTAGACACTTCTGTCTTACTGCACGACTTCGATTCCATCTCAAATTTTGATGAGCACTCTGTTGCTATTCCAATAACAGTTTTGGAAGAATTAGATAAGTTTAAAGTTGGGAACGACACGAAAAACTTCTCTGCGAGAGAGGTTATCCGTTTCATTGACCGACTTTCGGGCAAAGGGTCATTACAAGATTGGATTCCTCTTGGTCCGGGATTAGGGACTTTCAAAGTCATCATGGAGCACTCTCCAATTGGCGTGAACGCTGAAGATGTTTATGGATCTAACAAAAACGATCATAAAATCATCAATGCTGCACTTATCCTGCAAGAAAAGGAAAAGCGTAAATCAGTTATTCTCGTTACTAAGGACATCAACCTGCGCATTAAGTCAAAGGCTTTAGGACTTGTTGCAGAGGACTATCAAACGGGCAAAGTTCATTCGGATGAAATTCGAGCATCAAGTACCTATAATATCGAAGGACTTGAATCTGGGTACATACGCGAGATATTCACGAAAGGAAGTGTGCCTGAAGATGGCAACTTGGGAGAGAAAAAGGGGGTGAATGGTTACTATATTCTTAAAAATGGAAAAACATCAGCACTCGCTTTTTATAATCATTTAACGGACCGCGTTGACCGAATCGAAAAAGAATTTGTGTATGGAATTAAGCCAAAAAATGCGGAGCAAGCTTTTGCTTTTCATGCCCTGCTTAACAATGACATCAAATTGGTGGCACTTCAAGGAGTAGCTGGAACAGGTAAAACATTGCTTGCACTTGCTGCTGCATTGGAACAACAAAAATTGTACAACCAAGTACTTTTGGCTCGACCAATTGTTCCATTGTCGAACAAAGAAATTGGATTCTTGCCGGGAGATGCTAATGATAAAATCGGACCATACATGGAGCCACTTTGGGATAACCTAAAATTCATTAAATCTCAATTTGGCGAGAACGAAAAGAAGCACAAAGCCATCTTGGAGATGCAAGAATCTGGAAAAATTATCATTACACCGCTTGCATTTATTCGAGGGAGAAGCCTTTCGAACATCATGTTTATTATCGATGAAGCACAGAATCTGACACCTCATGAAGTAAAAACGATCATCACTCGTGCCGGTGAAAACACTAAAATTGTGTTCACTGGTGATGTACATCAAATTGATACGCCTTACTTGGATGAAAATAGTAATGGACTAGCATACTTGATCGACCGCTTAAAAGGGGAGCCGCTTTTTGCACATGTCAAACTTGAGAAAGGGGAACGATCTGAATTAGCGAATCTAGCGAACGATTTATTGTAAAAGATTTATTGAATCCGAACTAATTCTCCGAAATACATCGTTTTTTCTGTTTTCGTTTCCATGTACAATTGAGAAATAGAGCTGCTTTTACTCGGGAAATAAATGTCGATTAATTCTGTGAGAAAATCGCTGTCCACAGTGGGTGAATAGGTGTTCATAATAAGGAATCCGTCATCTGCCAGTAAACTAGATGCGGTCATCATTAATTCATCAATCTTATCTTCTAGTTTCCATTTTTCACCACTTGCTCCAATTCCCCATGCAGGTGGATCCATTATGATTCCTTTGTACTTGTTTTCACGTTTCACTTCGCGTGCCGCAAATTTTAAAGCATCTTCGTGAACCCACTTGATGTTTAATAATTTGCATTCTTCCATGTTTCGTTTTGCCCAATTCAAGGTAGATTTTGCTGAATCAACATGATAGGTTTCGGCACCTTTTAAACGTGCCATACATGATGCAGCACCCGTATAAGCGAAAAGATTTAAAAAACGTTCGTCTGCAGAAATGTGCTCTTCAATAAAACGCCAGTTTGCTTCCTGTTCCGGAAACAAGCCAATGTGTTTAAATTTCGTTAGGGACAGCGTAAAGTGTAAACGATGGTACTTAATGGTCCATTCACTCGGAACATTTTGTTTCAAGCATTTCCATTTACCTTGCTGAGCTTTTCCTTCAATAAATTCCCAATGAGCTAGATTCCTCCATTCTGTAAAGGGCATTCCGCTATGAAAATAAGCTTGGACTTCTGGACGAATCGTAATGATTTTACCCCAACGTTCTAATTTCTTTCCACCACCAGCATCTAATAGTTCGTAATCTGCCCAAGGTTCGGCATAAATTCTAGGTATATCACTCATCAATTAGCGCATTTTAGGCGTTTTTTTACGACCACCCATCATTTGAGCCTGGCGCATTTGGTTTTTTGATGGCGCCATCTGCAATTGACTTTGCATGGTTTTAATTTGGTCGCGCATCATTCCATTTTTATCTAATTTTTTTGCCTCAGCTAGTAGGGCAACAGCTTCGTTTTTTCTTCCGGTTTGCGCGCAAATTCCTGCTAAATGCATGCGTGCAACCGCATTGTCTTCACCTGTTCTCAAACCAAGATCCATTGCTCTTCTCAACAATTTCTCGCTATTAGCAAAGCCCATTTCTTGTCCACCCATAACTGCCTTCAAAAACAATACATATGCGTGTTGTTTCTTCGGAAGGAATTCGGGATGTGAAATTTTGTCAATGTATTTCTTCGCTTTATCGGTATTCCCAACACGCATTTGATTTAAAGCCAACAGAACATTTTCGTTTCTGAAAAACGAAAGAATGATCAAAGCCGTTAAGAAGATAAACGTGATTCCCCAGCCCCAATGTCCAGTCGTAAATAAGTAAACGTTGAATCCTGCAGCAACTAAAGCTAATACAATACGGATGATAAATGCAATCATAAATTAATTTTAATAGGTCAAGTATTTAGTCAATGGTGGCGATACATTTTAATTCGATCGCAATAGGAGTAGGTAAGGAGTTGATTTCTACTGTAGTTCTGCACGGCAAATTATCTTTGAAATATTCTGCATAAACACGATTGTAAACCTGAAAATCACGTTTCATGTGCACTAAAAATACAGTAACATCTACAAGCTGATCCCAACTAGATCCAGATTCTTCTAAAATGATGCGAACGTTGTCAAAGACACTTCTACATTGTGCTTCGAAATCGAATTCAATGAAATTCCCATTTTTATCCAATTTTAATCCAGGTACTGCTGAGTCTGTATCATCTGAACCTGCAACTCGCGGACCAACACCCGATAAGAAAAGGAGGTTTCCAACGCGTCTTGCATGTGGATACAATCCGACTGGTTTTGGGGCTTTATTTGTAGAAATTCGATTTTGTTCTGACATTTTGAATGCTTTGGGCAAATATACTAAAACCAATCGATTTTTTCTGCAAGATCTAAGCCCGATAAGCATACATAAAGATAATTGTGTAACTTCGCTTGACATGCAAAATAATTCTGCACACATTGACCTTTCGATTGTTATTCCCACTTGTAATGAGGAGGGAAATATCATTCCGATGTATGATCGATTGACGGCAGTCATGAATGAGATTCAAGTTGCCAACTTTGAGTTTATCTTCGTAGATGATGGAAGTTCAGACCTTTCGTTATTCCGAATTCAAGAATTACGTGCGAAAGATAGCCGCGTTAAATTCATTCAACTCAGCCGTAATTTTGGACACCAGAATGCGCTGAAAGCCGGACTAGACCACGCGAAAGGCGCAGCGGTAATAAGCATGGATGCGGATTTACAACATCCACCGGAATTAATCCCAACACTTTTTGAAAAATGGAAGGCCGGATTTGAAGTGGTTTACACGATTCGTAAAGATGATCAAAAAGTTCCGTTGTTGAAAAAATGGACCTCCAAGGGATTCTATCGTTTGACCAATAAATTGGCAGATATTCCAATGGAGGAAGGCACGGCAGATTTTCGATTGTTAGACCGAAAAGTGGTAGACGCACTGAAGAAATACACAGAGTCTCATTTGTTTTTGAGGGGAATCATTCCCTCATTGGGATTCAAACAAATCGGGATTCCTTACACTCCCCATGCACGCGTGTCAGGTCAAACAAAGTACTCTTTCTCAAAAATGCTTCACTTTGCCTTAACGGGCATTACCTCATCAAGCGCAAAACCATTGTATTTTTCCATCTATGCAGGCTTGTTTTTTGCGATGCTCGCATTTCTGTATGGAATTTACGCCATTTACATAGCCGCATTTACGGAGGAAGCGATTACCGGCTGGACCTCTATTATTGCTTCCATCTTGTTTATCGGTGGAATTCAGTTAATCATGATCGGAATTCTTGGAATTTACTTGGGGAAGTTATTTATTCAAAGTAAAAATCGTCCGCTCTATTTGATTACTGAAAAAGAATTAGACTGATGATTAATGCCCTACGAAATTTGCCAATCAGGTTTCAAGCCTTGCTTTTACTCATGGTGCTTTTTTCGCTTTATGGTGTGTTTGATCATTTTTTTGATGGGATTTTCCCCATTCATGAATGGCGCAAAACAGATTCCCTGTCAATAGCCCTAAATTATGCTAAAGGCGTATCCTTTTTAGAACCACAAACACAATGGATCTCTTCGAACGGAACACGAAACGCCGCTGCGGAATTCCCCATTATTTATTTTATTCTTGGAAAATTATGGCAGGTATTTGGTCACCACGAGTGGATGTCTAAAGCCCTTTCGATTTCCATTCTTTTCATCGCTATTTCTCTGTTTAGTGAGGTCATGGAGTTTTTATTCCAACAAAAAAGTAAAGCGCTTCTATTCGTCTTTTTGATGGCAAGTTCTCCGGTGTTGATATTTTACTCGGACTCCATATTACCTAATGTCTACGCCTTTGCGTTTGTCCTTCTCGGAGCATATGGAACCTTCAAATTTATTCGATCGAAACAAGTGTTTTGGCTCGGATTCCTTACCTTATTTTTCGCGCTAGCCGTCTTAGTCAAAATTACTGCACTGATTTGTTTACTTTCTTTTGGCGGTGCTTACTTTATCTTTACAATCGTCAAACAAGGTCAAACATTTAAAGCACAATCTTATTTTTGGTTCTCGTTTCTCGTTTCCTTTCTCTTGATTTTGGTAACAAGTTACCTCTGGTATTCCTACGCCATTCGGTATAATCAAAAAGTCGGTTCGGATTTATTTTCGACAACTGTTCGTCCAATCTGGGAAGTTGATGCGGAGACACGCAAAGCAATTTGGCAGCAATTTTGGAAACATATGCTCCCTGGACTTTACCATCCGAGTTTGTTGTTGTTATCCTTGCTATTCTTTGGTTATGCAGCTTGGAAAAAATGGATTCATGCCTATGTGATTTACTTAGTCATAATTGGTTTCTTGGGATTAGTTGCCTATTTCATTCTGTGGTTCTGGGTCTTTGATGTTCATGATTATTACCTCATTGAAATGTTGTTTTTCCCGCTCATTCTTTTCTACGTGCTGATTCAGTTCGGAAGTCGCATACACCGCTCTCAAAAAAACAGACGCATTATTTATGCCTCATGGATTGCCCTTGCTTTTTTACAAGCAATATCCTTAGCACATTGGTCTTTTGGAAAGGAAAATATCTTGACGAAAAACACGCCTTTTGTTAGTCAATATGTCAAAGGTAATTGGGGTTACTTTCATTTTTATCACCGCGAGCACCTCGGACAATTACAAGCATGTGCGAAAGAACTGCAAAAAGTAATACCGAAAAATGATACGATTCTTTGTTTATCTGACCCCTCTCCCAACATTCAGTTATACACGTTAGATAGAATTGGATTCACGCAATATAGCTTTCATGAACCTTTTCATGATGAAACCGAACAAATTTTACAATTGTTACGAAAAGGAGCTAACTTTGCTTTGGTGATCCATGAGTCAAATTGGGAACCGAATAAAGATTGGGAACCCTTTCTTACAAAGCCAGTTTATCAAAAAGGAAACGTCTATTTATATGATTTGCGACTCTTTTAACTAAATTATTCAATGTTCACCCAATTTAATCTTTAATCTTACGTTATACGGACAACATGAAATGGACGCTCTATATATTTCTCTGCTTTTTCACCTTTGTTTCAAGGGCTCAGATAGGCACGGGTACATGGAAGCTCCACGTTTCAACTGCTAAGGCAATCGATGTTGTCGCTTCTGAAAATCAAGTTTTTACGGCATACGTAAATGGAATGTCGATTTATACCATCGAAACGGATGAACATCGCGTATTAACCGCCTTAAATGGACTGTCGGACATAGAAATCGCTTGTCTCTATTATGATGAGGTTGAAAAGGCAGTGTATATCGGTTATACAAACGGAAATATCGACAAATATAAAAATGGAGAAATAACGAATATTCCTGCTATCAAATTAGCCCAGATTTCGGTTTCTAAGCGCATTAACCGCTTTGAAAGAAATGGTTTGTACGTGTATGCAGCAAATGACTTTTCCATCGTGCAGCTAGATGCTGCGAAAAACGAAGTAAAGGAGACGTTTTATCCAACTAATTCCACGGAGCGGATCGTTGATGTGACGATTTATCAAGATTCTATTTACGCTCTAACCCCCACACAGTTGTTGAAGGGTTTTCTGCCAAATCCAATATTGGCTGATTATTCTCAATGGGTAAGGGACATTCGTTTACCTTATCAAACAGCGAACAAATACACTGAAATGGAATTGTTTAATGATCGATTGGTTGTTTTGAAAAAATCAGAGGATTATGGAACAGATTCAGTTTACCGGATCAATGCATCTGATTTAGAACTCGTGACTAATTTGCCGTTCTCTGTTGAAATTAACTCCATTAATATTGTCAATGATTACCTGTCCGTAAATATCGATGGGGTGATTAACTTATATAACGACAACTTGGAAATCCCCGAGTCCTATGGCGCCGGAAACTTTAGCGCTTGGTTTTCTTCAGCTCGAACTGCCAGAAATCAAACTGGTTTATGGTCCGCTGACATGAAGTTAGGATTAGTGATGTACCCAACGGAATTCGCATACAAAACCTACCCAATCGAAGGATCCAAAAACAACCAGTTTTATGCCATGGATGCACAGAAAGGAAAATTGGCGATTGCTTCCGGACGCTTAAATGATAATTTGCCTGGGTTTTCGAGAAATGGTGTTCATTTTTTTCAAAATGCAAACTGGGAACTGCTGAACGTAACGAATGTTTCCCAATGGCCTGAATCAGACATATGGGACTTCATCGATGTAGCAATTAATCCGAATGACACCTCTGAAGTGGCAATGAGTACGTATTCTTATCTTCCCCTAACATTGATGAATTCCTCAGATACACTGGTATTCAACGGAGGAAATTCTCCCATAAAACCAACAAGTATAGGGAACGGATGGAGTCTCGTTTCAGATGTGCTATTCGATAAACGAGGTAATTTATGGGCCTTAAATGGGTATTCGGAACAACCTCTTACGGTGCGAGATAAAACGGGAGCCTGGTATAGTTTTGATTGTGGACCAAATGCAAAGAGTAAGTTTACCACCAAGATGATTCAAGATTTTGATGAAATTGTGTGGTTTGCAACCAAAACAGATGGCATTATTGGCTACAACCACAACGGAACAATGTCTGATCCGAGTGATGATAAGTTCATTTATTTGGATGAAGGAGAGTTTAGCGGGAATTTACCTTCGACGGCGGTAACAGCACTTGCAGCTGATTTTGATGGCGAATTATGGATTGGTACAGAAATTGGTTTCGCTATTTTGTACAATGCCGCAGCCGCATTTGATGCACAACCTGGAGATTACAACGCGCAACAAATAAAGGTGAATTTTGAGGGGAATGGAGAATTTGTGCTCGGTAAAACGCACATTACAGATATCGAAGTAGATGGGGGAAACCGCAAGTGGATGGGAACTGCGAATGGTGGAATCATCCTGCTATCCGCGGATGGATCTGAAATATTGGAGCAATTTACGACAGATAACTCTCCAATCATCTCGAATGCGATTGTTGACCTGCAATTGAATCAAGAGACCGGTGAGTTGTATATTGTGACCGATAAAGGACTTGTGTCTTACCGAACCAATGCAACATATGAGGACCCAGAATACGCAAATGTAGTCGTCTTCCCAAATCCAGTGAAACCGAATTATTTTGGACCAGTGACCATTCAAGGAATCCGCTATGATTCTGATGTGAAAGTAACAGATGTGGCTGGAAACCTTGTTTACCGTACTACCTCAAACGGTGGAACAGCTACTTGGAACGCACAAAATCTCAACGGTGAAAAGGTTCCAACGGGAGTTTATTTCATCTGGACAGCCACTAATTTCGATGGCAGAGACCGTAAAGTTGGTAAAGTCATGGTCATCCGTTAGTGCTTCTTCAAAAACATCCTTATTTTTGATAAAAAATGCCATGAAAAACATCCTTTTATCCTCCTTTTTTATCCTGTTGTTCCAACAAGGATTCTCCCAAAAAGTATTTTCTGTTAATTACGCGAACCAAGCGGATGTAAAAGTATACGTGGTAAAATATGAAAACCAAGCGGATCTCAAAGTATACAAAGTGAAATACGAAAATCAGGCTGGTGAAAATAATGGCAAATGGTTTTTTACACAATATGAAAATCAGTCGAAAAAATCCATTTTTTTTGTTCCATACGAGAATCAAGCTGACCTGAAAATTTTCTTTGTTGACTATGAGAATCAAGCTGGATGGAGAAATGCTGCCAAAAAGCAACTTTTGTACTAAATGGAAAATAGTGTCCTGTTTCTAGAATGGACAGCAGCTGTATGCGGTGCAGGTTACCTGTTTCTCGTGGCAAAAAAAAACAAATGGGCTTGGTTGTCAGGTGGAATAAGTTCGTTCATGTACATTTTTGTTTTTTATCAATCTGAATTATTCGCTCAAGCCATTTTATCCTTTGCCTATGTCGTTCTAAGCCTCTTGGCCTTTTGGTCATGGAATCGGGAAGGGGAGATCACATTAATATCTTGGAAACTTAGAAACCACCTTTTTGCGATACAGTTCCTTCTTTTAATCGGCGGTTTGATCTGTTGGTATCATGCAGAATCGTTCCAACAGTTCATGGACAAAGAAACATTCGTTTGGGATGTGTTTATCGCCATATTTTCCTTGTTTGCCACCATCCTCGGTGTGTTAAAGGAAAAATCGAATTGGGTGTATTGGTTATTCATAAACCTGGCATGTATCGCCTTGTATTTAAAAGCACATTTATACGCAACAACGATTCTTTATACAGCGTATTTTCTACTTGGAATTTATGGTTTACGCGAGTGGAACAAAAAACCAGTTGCACCATGAAAATTGCTTTTACCGGACCCGAATCTTGTGGAAAAACGACCATGGCTAAATGGTGTTCACTACAATTTAATCTGCCCTTAAGTGAAGAATTTGCTCGTGAATATTTAAAGGGGAAAGTGCACTATGAACAGAGTGATTTGGATGAAATAACCGTAGGTCAACTAGCAGATTGGAATTTGAAAGGAAATCATTTTGTCGCGGATACGGAAATGACGGTAATGAAAATATGGTCGGAATTTCGTTACCAACAGGTGTCGGCAATTATTCTCGAGTCTTTCAAAACACAAAACTTTGATCACTACTTTCTTTGTGCTCCTGATATTCCATGGGAACCAGATCTATTGAGGGAAAACCCCTTGAATCGGGAGGAATTGTTTTTGTTGTATGAAACGGAATTAATCCTTAATAAACGGCCATTTACTGTGCTAAAAGGTTCTTTGGAAGACCGACAAAAAGAAGTGAATTTTATACTTCAAGACCTGCTTAATCACTAACTTTGTCGCATGAAGCGCATATTCTTTTTAGGTCTACTTTTACTTGTTTGTATTCCAATTGCCTATCATTTTACGAGTTCGAAAAAGGAAAAGCCTTTGCCAATCATTAATCCGATTGATGTAAATGAAGAAATGGTTGATCCGGAAATGCTTCGTTTAGGAATTGGCCACCACATTGGTGCATTTTCTTTCCAAAATCAAGATGCCAAAGTAATTTCCACCAAGGACATGAAGGGGAATATTGCCATTGTGGAATATTTTTTCACCACCTGCAAAAGTATTTGTCCTGTGATGAACGAGCAAATGCAACGGGTGAGTGAAGCATTTATAAACGAAAACGATGTGCGTATTTTTAGTTTTACGGTAGATCCTGAAACGGACGATATTGCACAAATGAAAAAATATGCAACGAGTCATCAAGCTACTTCTGGAAAATGGCATTTTTTAACGGGTAAAAAGGAAGACCTGTATACACTTGCACGAAAGTCCTTTTTTGTGCTGAAACCTGCCGAAGCTCAAAATCTTGGAGATGCTGGCAGCGATTTTATTCACACGAATAATTTTGTGCTAATAGATAAACAACTCAGAATTCGTGGCTATTATGACGGAACCTCGGAAAAGGAAGTAAATCAATTGATTTCTGACATCAAACGCTTGCAAAAAGAGTGATTGAAAGGAATACCGAACACTTTTCTCTATCTTTGCTTGAATTATGAGAAATACACGCGGAACATCGAGAGGAAATCAATCAACGGACAAACGTCCGGCTGCGGCTGGAAGAAAGCCCGTAGCATCCAAACGACCAGCAACAGACAAAAAAACGCCTACGGATAAAAAGATTCCGACGGATAAAAAAACAGTCACAGATCGTGACAAACGAAAATACATTGACTATAAAATCAAAGTAAAAAAAGGAGATCCATTGCCTTCGTTCAATGAAGACCAAGTTCGATTGAATAAATATTTGTCCAATGCGGGCATTTGTTCAAGAAGAGAAGCCGATGTCCTGATTCAAACAGGTGTCGTTTCAGTTAACGGTAAAATCATCACTGAATTAGGTTACAAAATTGCCCCGGAAGATGTGATTCAATACGATGGTGAAACCATCAACGCAGAAGTAAAACGCTATGTTTTATTGAATAAACCAAAGGGATTTATCACTACCATGGATGATCCGAGAGGACGAAAAACGGTCATGACTTTGGTGAAAAAAGCCTGCAGAGAACGCATTTATCCAGTTGGACGCCTAGACCGTGAAACAACAGGATTACTTTTGTTCACAAACGATGGCGATATGGCCAAGAAATTGACGCACCCTCGTTACCAAGCAAAAAAGATTTACCACGTTGAGTTAAATAAATCCGTTACCAAAGAAGACATGGAGCATTTGATGCGTGGTGTTGATTTGGAAGATGGAAAAGCGAAAGTGGATGAGGTTTCTTACATTGAAAATGGAAACTCTACCGAAGTTGGAGTAGAAATCCATTCAGGTAAAAACCGCATTGTTCGCCGACTTTTTGAAGCGTTGGGATACGTGGTGGTAAAATTAGACCGAGTTCAGTTTGCTGGGTTAACCAAAAAAGACCTCCCACGTGGATTTTATAGACATTTAACAGAACAAGAAGTTTCCTTCTTAAAAATGACAAAATAATGGTACGCTTCGGTGTTTTTATTCTACTATTTTCTTCCCTATTATACGGTTTCACTTCATGTGATGACTCCAAAGCTTTCGTTTCAAAAAATCCAAATGCAGCGTATTTTTATCCGCTTGATACGATTCCAAAGATTTATTTGTACCGTGATATTACTGGTGGACTTGAAGAGGAATTCCACCGGATTTATGCGCTGAAAGACCAAGCAGGGGAACACTTGATTGTGGAAATCTATGCCAGCGACGGAAGAATTCGAGAGGCATATAACTACAATGTAGATTCTTTGAACATTCAGGATTATATGGTCGTTGATGTGAACCAAGAAAAAGAAAAAACGCTCTTGTATAAAGACAAACTTTTCCCAATGAACATGAAGGAAAAAACATGGTTCGCAGCAAAATTTAGAGGAGTGGTTGATTCAACAGTTCTGTTGAGCGAAGTGAAAAGACAATTTAGCAAAAAGAAATCCCATTTGGTAATGGATGATGATGTAGAAACCCTTGTTTTTTCGGATCAATTGAGATTAACGGTGTTAAACCCCTTTACCAGAAAAGAGAATTCTAAAAGTGTCCCGAGAATGAGTTATTTTGCTGAGGGATTTGGCCTCGTAGAGTGGCACAGTTTGAACAAAAAAGTCCATTACCGTCTTGAACAAGTATTAAGTCAACAAGAGTGGATAAAAATGATAACACGATGAAAAAATACGCTCTCATTTGTTTCCTGTTCCTAGGATTCGTTTCAATTGCACAACAACCATCAAAAAACAATAAAAGATCAACCGCAAAAGGTGCGATGTTTTTCTATTGGGGGTATAACAGAAGTGCATATTCCAAAAGCAACCTGCGTTTTATTGGACCAGGTTATGACTTCACGTTAAAAGGTGTGGAGGCGAAGGATCGTCCCTCTGAGGATATTAAAACGTATGTTAGTTTGGCTAATTTAACAGTTCCGCAATTTAATGTTCGAATTGGTTACAACATCAAGAAAAATTGGGCAATTTCATTAGGATACGACCACATGAAGTACGTCATGAAAGCTGGTCCAACATATTCGTTAAGTGGCACCATTAATCCTGGTATCGACCCCGTAACAAATTGGTCGGGGACATACAACAATGAGCCGGTAGTCACGAATTCAAATACGTTTCATTACGAAAATACGAACGGAGTCAATTACATCCATGCTGATTTGTCAAATGTGTTTAAAGTGTATCAATCTGATAAGGCGCGCTTTGCACTAACGACGATCTGGGGCTTCGGTGCTGGACCAGTTCTTTCGTTTAATGATTTTACTTTTGCTGGACAAAAAGATGTCGCAACGGTCTCTTTATCTGGATTTGGTGTTTCAGCAAATGCAGGACTAAGAGCGGAATTATTTAGACGAGTTTTTATTCAAACCAATTTAACTGCGGGTTTTATCGATCAAGTACGTGTGAAAACACGACAAAATGATTATGATTCCCATGCTAAACAAGTGTTTCTGTACAGCGAAGGGAATATTGTGATAGGTGCTTTGTTTTATTTGAATCAAGGCGACAAATGTGGCGGATGTCCTAATTGGTAAACCATGAAGTTTTTGATCGTTGGATTAGGTAATCCGGGAAAAGAATACGAAGAAACTCGCCACAATATTGGATTCAAAGTGGTGGATGAAATGGCGCGTGAGTTAGGCGCAACGTTTACACTCGACAAGGCCGCTTTTCGTGCGGAAGCCAAATTCAAAGGCAGAACCATCATACTGATTAAGCCAATTACCTTCATGAATCTTTCCGGAAAAGCAGTGAATTATTGGCTACAAGCCGAAAAAATTGAACTGCAAAACCTACTGGTTATCACCGACGATATCGCCCTTCCATTTGGAAAATTACGTATGAAAGGGAAAGGAAGTGACGGTGGACACAACGGCCTCAAAGATATTCAAGCGGTTCTTAAAACCGTTGAATATACCCGCTTACGATTTGGCGTTGGAAATGACTTTTCCAAGGGCCGACAGGCTGACTATGTCCTTGGCGAATGGTCCAAAGACGAACAATTAGCGCTGCCTGAGCGTATTCAGACCGCAACAGAATTCATCAAAAGTTTTTCTTTTGTCGGTTTAGATATGACCATGACGACTTGGAACGGTAGGTAAATCCAATGTTAAGATTTTATTAAGTGGTGGATTTTTTGTACATTCGATTAAATCTACTACTACATGATTAAATTTTTACTCGCTGTAATTTCTTGTTATTTTTCCGTTGCAATGGCACAATATTGTACAGTAAATGTTGGACCAACTTCAACGGTGGACTCCAATGTAGAACTTGTGCAAATTTCAGGAGCATCGGGAAATATAAATTACACAGGCTGTCCAGGAGTAATTGGTGTTCAAGACCTCACAGCGCTTTCTATCACATTAAATGCGGGTGGATCCTACGTGTTAACCGTTAAATTTGGCACCTGTGGTGGAAATTATGCCGGTGTAGGTGAAGCATGGATCGACTTTGACCAAAATGGTAATTTTGATCCGTACGAATCCATAGGTACTTGGACAGGCATACCGCCAGTTGCGATTTCTACTTTTACTTTCACTGTTCCAGCAACTGCGCAAAATGGATTGTCTCGAATGCGCATTATGCAGCGTGAAGCCGGAGCACTGCCGCTAGACCCTTGTGGAACGTATTCATGGGGCTCGGTGATGGATTTTGGAATTACCATTGGAAATGGAATAGATTGTAATGGATTTGTTGGGGATGATCAAAACGACCCGATTCTTGTAAATGCTTTGCCCTACACGGATAGTCACGACAACTCTTACTGTTATTCGAATAATAACTACGTTTATCCATCACCAGACATTTACTACAAATATGACCCTAATCCACTTACACAAAACGTTCACGCAACCTTATGTGGATCCTCTTTTGATACCTTCCTAAGTGTTATAGATATGAACGGAAATGTCATTGCCTTTAATGATGATGCGACTAATTGTGGCAGTCAATCCGAACTTTCATTTGAAACCGCTGGTCTAGGCTCTGTGTTTATTATTGTGGAAGGATGGGGTGATGAAATGGGGGCTTACAACCTGACATTAGAAGCTGATTTTGTAGGTCTTTTGGAGGATGAGTCTACCAATTTCAAAGTTTATCCAAATCCAACTAATGGAAATATATCTGTGAACAAACCTATTGGAAATGCCCGCTTATATCATGTCAATGGAACATTTTTAAGGAACTTCAATACAAATGAATCCTTAGTGCTGAATTTGGATTCATTTCAAGTAGGAAGCTATTTCTTGCAATCAGAAGATGGAACCATCACTGAACAAATAAACTTGGTAAAATGAGAATCGCATTAACCTTGATTTTATGTGTGTGTTCCTTCAGCCTAAACGCTCAATTTTGGATTCAAAAATCATCTTTTGGCGGCGTTGGACGTCATAGAGCAGTAGGATGTGCCACTGAAAACAAAGGATACCTCGGTTTAGGACATGTAAACGGATCTGGAGTCGATATTTCTTACAAAGATTGGTGGGAATATGATCCTTCTTCCGATTCGTGGTCGCAAAAAGCAAATTATCCTATGAACAACCACGGAGCAACTAGTTTTGTAGTGAATGATCAACCATGTGTGGGTGGTGGCTCAGCTTTAAATGGTGAATTTTTCAAATTTGATCCAAGTCAAAATATATGGACACCCATCGCATCATGTCCATTTTTTAATCCAGGTGACACTCAAGGATTCTCTGTAAACAACAAAGGTTATGTCTATGTAGGTCAACAAATGGCTGAATATGATCCAAGTACGAATAGTTGGAGTTTAAAAGCTACGCCTCCCGTTATTTTTGGTTCATGGACCTGCTCGTTCACCATCGAAGGCAGTGGCTATGTAAAAGCAGGCACTAAATTGTTTGAGTACAAACCGATACATAATACGTGGACCCAACGCGCCGAATTTCCGGGATCAAGTACTGGCGGTAGTTATGGATTTTCCATTTTACAACGCGGATTCGTTACCTGTGGTTATATGGGTGGATTAAGTACCGTCACAGATCAAGTGTGGTCATTCTATCCGGGAACAAATTCATGGCAAATGGAATTAGCATTTCCAGGAACGAACCGAAGATTCCCTGTTGCATTCGCTATTCATGACCGAGGTTATTTTGGAACCGGAACAAATGGCATTAACTTGAATGATTTTTGGCAATATAATCCGACCATCAATACGTCAGAAATCGTCGAATTACCGACATTTTCTTGGAAGGTTTATCCAAATCCAAGTACAGATTTGTTGCACATCCATTTGGAGGTTGAAATGGGTCCTGAGACATTTGGTGAACTATACGATTTAAC